>CAZFKZ010000004.1:0-81311 GCA_964519035.1 uncultured Rhodobacterales bacterium
CTGGCTTTTCCTCTAAAAAAGAAATTAGGCATTACGAAATTGATCTTGGTGAAAGCGGATTAGATTATGAAGTAGGAGATACAGTTGGAATATTTCCTCTAAATAATTCAAGACTTGTTAACGAGTTAATTAATCGTTTAAAGGTTGAACCAAGTTATGTGCCTTGTGGATATGAGGAAACTATTTTTACTATTTTACAAAAAAAGATGGAGATTTTAACGCCTACTAAAAGACTGATTGAATATATTGAGCAAAATATCAACAATAAAAGTCTTTCAAGAGTTCTTAAAAACGAGAATAGAAAAGATTTGGATGATTTTAAATGGGGGATGGATGTTCTTGACTTTATGAATTTAAATCAAAACTTTCAATTTCAGCCAGATGTTTTTCTTGACCTCCTAAAGCCATTGCAACACAGAGCTTACTCAATATCGTCAAGTTTAAACGTTCATAAAAACCATGTGCATTTAACTGTCTCATCAGTTAGATGGGCCTCTGATACAAGAACTTATAATGGCGTTTGTTCAACCTTTTTAGCTGACAACTCTTTTTCTAATTCAAAAGTTGGTATATTTTTTATACCAAATAAATTGTTTAGACTCCCTGAGAATAGTAACAAAGATATTATTATGGTTGGTCCTGGGACAGGAATTGCTCCATTTCGAGCTTTTTTGCAAGAAAGAAAACACCAAAATGCTAGAGGAAAAAATTGGCTTTTTTTTGGAGATCAAACTAGAAAATATGATTTTATTTATGAAAATGAACTTTGTGAACTCAAACAGTTAGGTATTTTAAATAGGCTTGATTTAGCCTTTTCAAGGGATAATGTTAATAAAAATTATGTTCAACATGAGATGTATTTGGCTAGAAAAGAGCTTTTTAATTGGATTGATAAAGGTGCTTATTTTTATATATGTGGAGATGCTAATAACATGGCCAAAGATGTTGATAGTATGCTGCATAAGATCATTCAAGAAGAATTGAAAACCTCCTATGATAAAGCAAAAGATTATATTAAAAATTTAAAGAGAGAAAAAAGGTATCTAAAAGATGTTTATTAACTAATATAAAAACTCAATTTTATCGATTAATATTTAAGCTAGGCTAGGTTAAACTATGAAATGGGACAGATTAAGATTATTCAATATTGTAGCTCAAACTAGAAATGTTACAGAAGCCTCGTATATTCTACAAATTAGTCAATCTGCACTTAGTAGACAAATGAAATCTCTTGAGCATGAATTAGGAGTAAAGTTATTTTATAGAAACTCTGTTGGAGTTTCTTTAACAAAGGCAGGATTGAGGTTATCTTCTTCTGTTCAACTCTTAGCGGCAGATATTGATAAAACACATAATCAACTTTTAGAAGATATGGATATTCCTTCTGGTACATTAAATGTAACGGCAACTAACGCTTTTGGTGCATTATGGGTAGCGCCAAGAATGTCAAAATTTAAAGATCTCTACCCTGATATATCAGTAGCTTTAAGTTTGCGAGATTCTGAGCCAAGAGTAACTAACTTTAATTCAGATATTGAAATTAGAATGACACCAAGCTTGTCTCAAGATGATGTGCAAATCAAGTTAGCTAATTGTAGATATAAAATATTTGCTTCAAAAAATTATATCTCAAAAAATGGTATCCCAAAAGAAAGTAATGATCTAGATAGTCATAAAATTATTTCTTATGGAGAGGACGCTCAACCTCCTATTGATAGACATAGATTAAATTGGCTTCTTACTATTGGAAAGGAAAATAAAAGGCCAAGAAAAGCTATATTAGAAGTGTCTAGTATTTATGGTATTGCCAAAGCGACTGAAGTTGGGATGGGTATAGCCTCTCTTCCTGATTGGATGGAATTTGAAATGATTGCGTTAACTGAAGTTTTGTCTCAGCTTAAGGGGCCTGAAATGTCTATTTCTCTCTGCTTTAAGACAGAATTAAGAAATGACCCTAGAATCAAAGCTTTTAAAGATTTTATGATAAAAGAGGCAGAAGTAATTAATTAAACTTATTAATCAATTTTGATATGCATTTTTTGCATAACTGATATTTAATAATTGTTAAACACTTAATTTTACAAACTAGGTGTTATATCCTATGTTGATTTTCCTTGTTCTAGTTTAGAACCATTATAAAATAGATAAAACAATGCTCGTATTTTAGTTTATTTAGTGAATTATGAAAGTTATAAAATATGCCTTCAAACAAAAACTTAAATCTTATGGGTTTCCCAAAAGAATATGGGTTATATGATCCTAAAAATGAACATGAAAATTGTGGCTTTGGCTTTATTGCAAATATTAAGAACGAACCTAAACACGAAATTGTTCATCAAGCTCTCGAAATTGTTCATAATCTAGACCATAGAGGTGCTGTTGGATCAGACCCACTAGCTGGAGACGGAGCAGGAATATTAATCCAGATACCAGATTTATTTTTTAGAAAAGATTTTTTAAACAACAATATAACTTTACCAAAAATTGGTGATTATGGTGTTGGAATGGTTTTTTTTCCATCTGACAAAACTAGATCTGATTTAGCCCAAAAGGCTATAGAAAATACAATTGCCAAAGAGGGACAAGTATTAATAGGTTGGAGAGACGTTCCTGTTGATGATGTTGTCTTAGGTGAAAGTGTTAAAGAAAATGCACCGTTAATTAGACAATTCTTCGTTCAAAAAGGAGTTAACTGTAAAGATGAAAAAGCTTTTCAAAGAAAATTGTATGTTATAAGAAAGCAGGCTCATTCTTCACTTCACAATAAAAAATTAGCAGACTGGGATGATTTTTATATCGTCTCTCTATCTACAAGAACAATCATATTCAAGGGAATGGTTTTAGCTCCAAACTTATCTAAGTTTTATGTGGATTTTCAAAATAAAAATTTTAAAACAGCAATTGCTCTATTTCATCAAAGGTTTTCTACTAATACTTTCCCCTCATGGAGACTAGCTCAACCATTCAGGTATTTATGCCATAACGGTGAAATAAATACTGTTAAGGGTAATATTAATTGGATGAACTCAAGACGTCATAATATGAAATCGGATGTTTTAAAAGACGATCTGGAGAAGTTATGGCCAATAATCGAAGAGTCTCCATCCGATTCGTCAACGTTTGATAACGCATTAGAACTATTAGTCATGGGAGGTTATTCTCTTCCTCATGCAATGATGTTGATGATACCTGAAGCATGGAAAGATAATGAATTAATGGATGTAAAAAGAAAATCTTTTTATGAATATTATTCAGCTTTGATGGAGCCTTGGGACGGTCCAGCAGCAATGGCATTTACCGATGGAATACAAATAGCAGCAACGCTTGATAGAAACGGTCTCAGGCCAGCAAGATATATTGTTACTGACGATGATTTAGTAATAATGTCATCTGAAGTTGGCGTTTTGCAAGATATTCCCGAAGAAAAAATTGTGAGTAAGTGGAGACTGCAACCTGGGAAAATGCTTATAGTTGATTTAGATCAAAAAAGAATTATTTCAGATAAAGAGCTTAAGGATGATTTAACTAATTCTCACCCTTATCAAGAATGGCTAGATAACACTCAAATAAACTTGTCTTCTTTACCTACAGAAATTAGTCCAATGACACCTGATTCTTCTGTTCTATTGGATTTGCAACAAGCATTTGGTTATAATAAAGAAGATTTAAAATTTTTTCTAGAGCCTATGATAGTACAAGGGCAAGATCCAATTGCCTCTATGGGACGAGATATTCCGCTCGCTGCTTTGTCAGATAAAAATCGTTTATTATATGATTATTTTTTCCAAAATTTTGCTCAAGTAACCAACCCACCAATTGATCCTATTAGAGAAGAATTAGTTATGTCGTTGGTTAGTTTTATTGGACCAAGACCAAATCTTTTAGACTTGAAATCTGGGGGTCGACAAAAACGTTTAGAAGTTGACCAACCTATTCTAACAAACATGGATTTAGAAAGAATTAGAAGAATTGAAAACCATGTAGACGGTTCTTTTAAGACTTACACATTAAGCATTTGTTACAAAAAAAATATTTCTGCACCTGTTAGTATGGAAGAGATGCTTTCAAAACTTTGTATAAAAGCAGAAGAATTAGTTCGTGAGAATGGATATAATATCGTAATTCTCTCTGATAGAAATGTAGACAAAGAACATTTAGCTATACCTGCGTTATTAGCAACTAGTTCTGTTCATCATCATTTAATTAAAAAAGGACTTAGGACTGAAGTTGGTATAGTTGTTGAAACTGGAGAGGCTAGAAGAGTTCATGATTTATGCCTTTTAGCCGGCTATGGTGCGGAAGCAATTAATCCTTATCTCGCTTTTTATACTCTTTCAGACATCGTTGAAAAAAATCATAAGACCATCACCGAAGAGGATGCTCATAAAAAGTATGTAAAGGCAGTATCTAAAGGGATGTTAAAGGTTATGTCAAAAATGGGTATATCCACATATCAATCATATTGTGGAGCTCAAATTTTTGATGCCGTTGGATTATCTTCACGCCTAATAGATAACTATTTCTGTGGAACATCGTCAAAAGTTGAAGGTATTGGTATAGAAGAAATACAGTCAGAAACTGAAAATAAACATGAGTTAGCTTTTGGAGATTCTCCTCTCTTAAGAAATGATCTAGATGTAGGAGGAGATTTAAGTTTTAGGTTAAGAGGAGAAGAGCATGTATGGACTCCGGATACTATTGGCACTCTTCAGCATGCTGTGAGAAGTGCTGATTATAAGACTTTCAAAAAATACACAAAAAAAATTAATGATCAGTCTGTAAAATTAAAAAATTTAAGAGGACTTTTTAATTTTAAAGAAAATAATAAATCTATAAATATAGATGAAGTTGAACCAGTATCTGAAATTGTTAAAAGATTTGCTACTGGAGCGATGTCACTAGGTTCAATATCGACAGAAGCTCACACAACACTTGCTATAGCAATGAATCGTCTCGGAGGTAGATCTAATACTGGTGAAGGAGGAGAAGAGTCTTCAAGATTCAAACCTTTGCCTAATGGAGATTCAATGAACTCTCGAATTAAGCAAGTTGCTTCAGGAAGATTTGGAGTAACAACAGAATATTTATCTAATGCTACAGATATTCAAATTAAAATGGCGCAAGGTGCGAAACCAGGTGAAGGAGGTCAGTTACCAGGTGATAAGGTAAATGATTTTATAGCAAAAATAAGACATTCCACTCCTGGAGTCGGACTTATCTCACCTCCACCACATCATGATATATACTCTATCGAAGATCTAGCTCAACTAATCCATGATTTAAAAAATGTAAACCCAGAGGCAAGAGTTTCAGTTAAATTAGTATCAGAAATTGGAGTTGGAACTGTTGCGGCTGGAGTAAGTAAGGCTTATGCCGATCATGTGACAATTTCAGGTCATGATGGAGGAACTGGAGCTAGTCCCATAACTTCTTTATTAAATGCTGGAGGACCTTGGGAAACAGGTTTAGCTGAAGCTCATCAAACGCTAGTAATGAATGGTTTGAGAGAAAGAATTGCTGTTCAAGTTGATGGTGGTTTAAGAACTGGTCGTGATGTTATTATAGGAGCTATTTTGGGTGCTGACGAATTTGGTTTTGCAACTGCAGCCTTGATATCAGAAGGTTGTATCATGATGAGAAAGTGTCATTTAAATACATGTCCAGTTGGCGTCGCTACTCAAGATCCTGAATTACGCAAAAATTTTACTGGTTTACCTGATCATGTCGTTAACTTCTTTGTGTTTATTGCTAATGAAGTTCGAGAAATATTAGCTGAGTTAGGAATTAAAAAATTCAATGATATAATTGGTAGAAGAGATTTTTTAGATTATGGCAATGCAGATGATCATTGGAAAGCTCATAGTATTGACTTATCAAAGCTTATAGTGCCTTTAAGCGTTGATTCAGGTACAAAATTTTACAATTGTTCCTCTCAAAATCATCAGTTAGAAAAAGCTCTTGATAATATTTTAATAGATAAATGTGTAAACGCTATCAATGAAAGGCAGTGTGTAGAACTTGCTCTAAAAATTAAAAATACAAATAGAACTGTTGGAGCAATGTTATCTGGTAAAATTGCAAAGAAATACGGTCATGAAGGCTTACCAAAAGATACAATCAAGGTTAAATTTGTTGGAAGTGCTGGTCAAAGTTTTGGAGCTTGGCTTTCAAAAGGAATTACTTTTAACTTAGAGGGTGACGCCAATGATTATGTTGGTAAAGGGTTATCGGGAGGTAAAATTGCTGTTTATCCTCATGAAAAAAGCTCTTTAGTTCCTGAAGAAAATATTATAGCTGGAAACACACTATTATATGGAGCAATTTCAGGAGAATGTTACTTAAATGGTATAGTTGGTGAGAGGTTTGCTGTTCGAAACTCAGGAGCTACAGCTGTTGTTGAAGGTTGTGGAGATCATGGATGTGAATATATGACAGGAGGTGTTGTTGTTATTTTGGGAAAAACAGGAAGAAACTTTGCAGCAGGGATGTCTGGTGGCATAGCTTATGTATTAGACGAAGACAAAATATTTGATAGATATTGTAATAAATCAATGGTTGATTTGGAGCTGCTTTCGAATAATGATATTGATAACACTGACGATGAAGCTGAAATTAATTCTGATTTACTAAATTTTGATGTTGCTCGTCTTAAACTAATTATTAAAAATCATGTTAAATATACTCAAAGTTCAAAAGGAAAATTAATTTTAAGTGAATGGGATAAGTATTTACCTCTATTTCTTAAAATCACTCCATTTGAGTATAAAAGGGCTCTAAATGATAGAAAAAATAAACTTAAAGCTGATAATAACTTATCAGATAGAATAGCTGGAGAATAAAAATGGGTAAAGCCACAGGTTTTATGGAAATAGATCGTATTGAAAGAGATTATGAGCCAGTTGAAGATAGAATAAAACATTTTAAAGAATTCATGGTTCCTTTATCTCCTGAAAAAGTCTCAGAACAAGGTGCTAGATGTATGGACTGCGGTATACCATATTGTCATCAAGGTTGCCCTGTTAATAATCTAATTCCTGACTGGAATGAGATGGTTTATAGTGGCAAATGGAGAGATGCGTTAGACTTATTGCATTCCACTAATAATTTCCCTGAGTTTACTGGTAGAATATGTCCAGCACCTTGTGAATCTTCATGTACTCTTAATATTACAGATAACCCCGTTGCAATTAAAACAATAGAGTGCTCAGTCGTTGACAGAGGGTGGGACGAAGGATGGATAAAGCCTCTGTTACCAAGTAAGCATTCTGATAAAAAAGTCGCAGTGATAGGTTCTGGTCCTTCAGGTTTGGCTTGCGCACAACAGTTGGCAAGAGCAGGGCACGCAGTTGTAGTGTTTGAAAAAAACGCAAGAATAGGTGGTCTCCTAAGAATTGGTATTCCTGACTTTAAAATGGAAAAGACGTTGATAGATAGAAGAATGGCCCAAATGCAATCTGAAGGAGTTGAGTTTAGAGTTAATAGCCATGTTGGAAAAAATGTGACTATGGAGAGTTTAAATAAAAATTTTGATGCAATTGCATTTTGTGGTGGATCTGAAACCCCTCGTGACCTTCCTGTTCCAGGTAGAGAGTTCAAAGGAGTTCATTTTGCAATGGAATTCCTATCTCAACAAAATGATAGAGTTTCAGGAAAAATTGTTAAATCAGACATTGAAATCTTAGCTAAAGGTAAGAGGGTATTGGTTATTGGAGGAGGAGATACAGGCTCTGATTGCGTTGGAACTTCAAATCGTCAAGGAGCAATGTCTGTTACGCAATTAGAATTATTGGATCAACCTCCAGAAAAGGAAGATAAAGCATTAACTTGGCCAAACTGGCCAATGAAATTGAGAACTTCTAGTTCACATCAAGAAGGTTGTGATAGGAATTGGTCTGTTTTAACAAAATCTTTTGAAGGTCACGATGGCAAAGTATCTAAATTAAATTGTGTAAATGTGGAATGGATTAAAGAGCCAAATGGAAAAATGAAAATGGTTGAAATAGAAGGTACTGAGTTTTCATTTGAGGCTGACCTTGTTTTACTTGCAATGGGTTTTATTCATCCAATTCATGAAGGTTTAATCAAAGATTTAAGCGTAAAATTGACTGCTGCTGGAAATTTGGAGGCAGATGATTATAAATACCAAACTTCTGTAGATAAATTCTTTGCAGCTGGAGACTCAAGGCGCGGTCAATCATTAGTTGTCTGGGCAATAAAAGAAGGTCGTCAATGTGCTCAATCTATTGATACGTTTTTAATGGGAAAATCTGATTTACCTAGATAAGTTTAATACTAATTTTAGTTATAAAATCTCTAAAGGTTTTAGTTAATTTGTTACCTAAAATATAATTTTCTTAGAACAACATCAATAATAATTTAGCTAGCCTGTTGCTTCTTTTTAGAAGATGAATTATTAGTTGTCTCCTAGTGCAAATGGAAAACTATGTATAAACTTTATCATTATTATTTATGTCCATCTTCAAGATTTGTCAGACTTGTTCTGGAAGAGAATAAAATAGAATATGAAACACAATTAGAAAACTATTGGACTCCACAAAAAGATTTCTTACATATAAACCCAGCTGGACATCTACCTGTTTTAATTAATGATGATAATTATTATTTAATTGGTTCAAATGTTTGTATGGAGTATTTCAATAGTTCTTGGTCTAAAGTAAATTTAATGAATAAAGATTATAAAGAGCAAGCTGAAATAAGAAGAGTATTTCATTGGTTTGATACTCTCTTTAAGAAGGAAGTTTTAGATCCAATAATTTACGAAAAGGTTTATTCAAGAATAGTTGAAAATATAATTCCGAATAGTCATAATATAAGATCAAGCTTACAAAATTTAAGCTTTCATATTAATTATTTTGACTATTTATTAAAAGAAAGAAGCTGGATAGCAGGTGAAAATTTAAGTTTTTCAGATTTATTGGCTGCAGCAAATTTATCTGTTTTGGATTATCTAGGTCTTCTAGAGTTTGGGAAGTATCAAAACATAAAAGAATGGTATTTAAAAGTAAAATCAAGACCTTCCTTTAAAACTTTATTGAAAGATCAAATTGTGGGTTTAAACCCAGACAATAACTATAATAATTTAGATTTCTAAAAATATTATAAAATTTCACTTATTATATTTTTTATTGTAGTCAATTGGTTAATTTCAGATAATCTATGTCCACCCTCCTTGTCTAATAATAATCTAATATTTTTTGAGCCAATTATATTATTTATTATATCAATACTGATTGTATAAGGTACATCATAGTCTTTCATACCGTGAAACAAATATACAGGCCCTTTAAATTTAATAGGTTCTTTAAGAACCAAGTTCTTAAAGCTACCTTTTATTAATTTATATGAAAATTCATTATTTGAACCGTCTTTATTGGTGATATTAATTTTCTGTTCTTTAACAAGTTTTACTCGTTGAACTTTATCCATTTTGTCCCATATCAAAATTTTAGGAAAGTCAGGTGCCGGAGCTAAACCAATCATTGAATGAATCTTATTTGGAATACGCTTAGCAAGCATTAACATTATCCACCCCCCCATAGAAGAGCCAACTAATAACTGTTTTCCTTGAGTTACTTTCTTTATTAAAAATTGAGTATCATTATACCAATCTGAAAAACAAGTGTACATAAGTTCTCCTGACGATAAGCCATGACCTGAGTAATCAAATCTTAAAAACGAGTGATCGTTATCTTTAGCCCATTTTTCAATAAAAAGTGCTTTTTTACCTTGCATATCAGAACCAAAACCACTTAGAAAGACGATACCGGTTTTTTTTCCTTTAATTTGGTTGTAAGCTATTGTACTTCCATGTGGGGTTTTTATAAAATTTGTCATTTAAGATCCTAATAATTTAAGGCATAAAATATGATTAAAAATAAATATACTATAGCCCAAATTTTACCAGCTTTAAATACTGGTGGTGTTGAACGAGGAGTTATAGAAGTTTCAAAATCATTAGTGGATAATAATTTTAAATCTATAGTAATTTCCTCAGGTGGACATATGGAAACTCAGCTTAAAAGAACTGGTTCAATCCATTATACACTTGATGTAAACTCTAAAAATCCCATGAAATGGCGTAAAATTAGGAAAAAACTAAAATTTATTCTAGAAAAAGAAAAAGTAGATTTAATTCATTTTTGTTCTAGAGCGCCAGCATGGATAGGTTTTCCATTAGGGAAAATATTAGATATTCCTGTAATTACTTCTGTGCATATGAGATTTAGGAAATCAAATTACTTTAAAAAAATATATAATAGTATTCTTACTAGAGGTGATGCCATTATTGCAATTTCTAACCATATAGAAATGAGTATAAAAAGTATTTTTCCAAAAGTTAGTAACAAAATTAAACTAATTCATAGAGGAGTTGACTTAAATTTATTTGACGCAAATAAAATAAAGCCTGCAAGAATTATTGCTCAATCTAAATTAATAGGTATCAAGGATAGCATCCCTGTTATTGTCATGGCAGCTCGACCAGCACTATGGAAAGGTTACTTAGTATTATTTGAGGCTTTATCCAAAGTTAAAAACAATTTCCAGTGCGTCTTAATTGGAGCAGCTGACGGCAATCAAAAATTTCAACAGCAATTAATTAACAGGATTATAAAATTTAATTTAGAAGGTAAAATAAAACTAGTTAAGTCATCAAGGGATATACAAGCAGCTATGATATTGGGTGACATAGTCGTAATGCCTTCAGTGACGCCAGAACCTTTTGGTAGAATTATTGTTGAGGCCCAAGCACTTGGTAAAATACCTATAGCATTTGATCACGGAGGAGCGTCAGAGACTATCATAGATGGTAAAACAGGTTTTTTAGCAGAAGCAAATAATGCCTCCAGTTTAGCTGAAAAAATATCATTTGCTTTGTCATTAAAGGATTCTAAAAGACAAAAAATGGGAGAATATAGTAAAAAATTTGTTTCCAAGAATTTTAGTCATGATAGAATGTGTAATCTTACGATATCTTTATATAAGCAATGTCTTGCTGAACATAAAAGAAAAAGTTAAATTAGCTAAAGTTAACCTAAATTAAATTAGAATATAAAATAATGTTTATAATTACTCTCCCAAATAATGATACCATAGAATATGACAAACCAATCACACCTATGCAAATAGCAACTAAGATTTCAAAAAACTTAGCTTCTGAGGCCTTTGTCTCAATGGTTAATGGAGAGTTATGGGACCTTGAGCGAATTATTAAAAAAGATAGTAAAGTTTCTATATTAACAAAAAAAAATAATGAAGTACTTGATGTAATTAGGCACGATGCTGCCCATATCATGGCTGAAGCAGTTTTGGAACTATACCCTGAAACTCAGGTTACAATTGGTCCTTCTATTGAAAATGGGTTTTATTATGATTTTTATAGAGAAAAATCATTTTCTATGATTGATTTAGAATTAATTGAAAAAAGAATGCATGAAATAGTTGATAAAGATGAAAAAATTAAGAGAGAGGTTTGGTCGAGAGATGAAGCATTATCTTTTTTTAAAAAAAATAATGAACAATTTAAAGTTGAATTAGTTAATGCAATTCCTGACGATGAATTGCTTTCATTTTACAGACAAGGCAACTTTGTTGATCTTTGTAGAGGGCCACATTCTCCTTCTACAAAAAAGGTTGGGCATGCATTTAAATTAACAAAGTTAGCAGGTTCATATTGGAGAGGTGATAGCAATAAACAGGTTTTACAAAGAATTTATGGCACAGCTTTTTTAAATGAAAAGGATCTTAATAATTATCTTTTAATGATTGAAGAAGCGGAAAAAAGAGATCATAGAAAATTAGGAAAACAATTAGATCTTTTTCACCTTCAAGAAGAAGCTATTGGATCAGTTTTTTGGCATAAAAAAGGTTGGACTATTTATCTTGCCGTAGAAGCGTATATGAGACGAAAATTACAACATTCTAATTATGAGGAAGTTAAAACTCCTCAAATTATTGACAGAGCACTTTGGGAAAAATCAGGTCATTGGGATAAATTCAAAGAACATATGTTTATGGCTAAAGGAGATGACGAAAAGGTTCTGGCTTTGAAACCAATGAATTGTCCTGGTCACGTTCAAATTTACAAACAAGGATTAAAATCTTATAAGGATTTACCTATTAGGATGGCAGAGTTTGGTTCTTGTCACAGAAACGAACCTTCTGGTGCTTTACATGGTATTATGAGGGTAAGGCAGTTCACTCAGGATGATGCTCATATATTCTGCACAGATACACAAATAACTTCAGAGTGTGTTATTTTTTGTGAATTATTACAGGAAATTTATAAAGATTTTGGATTTAAGAACTTAAAAGTAAAATTCTCGGATAGACCCGAAATTCGCGCTGGAGACGATAAAACTTGGGATAAAGCTGAAGAAGCTCTATTGGTTGCTGTTAAAGCAGCAAAGATAGATTATACTCTTAATCCGGGTGAAGGTGCTTTTTATGGTCCAAAATTAGAATTTGTCCTAACAGATGCAATAGGAAGAGACTGGCAATGTGGAACTCTTCAGGTAGATTTTGTACTTCCTGCTCGTTTAGGTGCAACTTATATTGATGAAGTTGGACAAAAAAAAGAACCTGTTATGCTACATAGGGCTATACTAGGCTCACTAGAGAGGTGGATAGGAATTTTAATAGAACAGTATTCAGGAAGAATGCCTTTATGGTTATCGCCAGTCCAAGTTCAGATATGTTCCATTGTAGATGAAACAAATGATTATATCTTTTCAATAAAAGAAAAATTAGATAAAGCTGCAATAAGAAATGAAATTGATATTAGAAATGAAAAAATTGGTTATAAAATAAGAGAGCATTCTAATAATGCTATACCAATAATTGTTGTTATTGGTAAAATGGAAAAAGAAAATTCTACTGTCGCCATCAGATATTTAGGATCTAATAAACAAGAAATTTTGAAATTAAGTGATTTTGTTGAAGGTCTTGTTACAAAATGTTTGCCACCTGATTTAGCTAAATAGTTAAAATATGATTTGTATTTTATATAATTGTAAAATTTTTTAGAGTTTTAAAAAAAAGTTATTAACAAATAAATGTAAATTAGTGTATTAATATTTTCTATTAATAATAACAAACAGGAGAATTTCATATAGTAGGTTTAAATAATAGCCCGCCCACACAAGCGGGACCACGAATTAATGAGGCTATTAATGCTGAAAATATAAGATGTATAGGCGCTGATGGAGAACAATTAGGAGTTCTTTCTTTAAATGAAGCATTAAATGCTGCATTAAGTTTAGGATTGGATCTAGTCGAGATTCAGCCAAATGTAGACCCACCAGTTTGTAAAATACTAGATTACGGTAAATATAAGTATGAAGCGCAAAAAAGAAAAAATGAAGCTAAAAAAAAGCAGAAAGTTATAGAAGTAAAAGAAATAAAGCTTAGACCAAATATAGATATAAATGATTTTACTATTAAGATGAAACAAGTAAAAAAGTTTATTGATAATGGTGATAAAGTAAAAATAACATTAAGGTTTAGAGGAAGAGAAATGGCTCATCAAGGCTTGGGTGCAACTGTTCTTGATAGAGTTAAAGAAAATACAGAAGAATTATGTAAAATTGAAGCAATGCCTAAATTAGAAGGTAGACAAATGGTCATGGTTTTAGCACCTAAGTAAATATACCACTAATTTTAGTGAAATATAGTTTTTTGGTGTTGAAAAATTGTCAATGGTTATGTATAAGCTTTTTAACAAATACTTATTAATTAGAAGAGATAGAAATGCCTAAGTTAAAAACTAAAAGTGGTGCAAAAAAACGTTTTAGTCTTACCGCAAAAGGAAAAGTTAAGGGTAGCCCCGCTTTCTTAAGTCATAACCTGCGTAAACGATCTCAAAAAATGAAAAGACAAGCACGTGGAACAATGATATTAAGTGATTGTGATGCTAGAATAGTTAAGCAATTTATCCCATACGCCTAAATTAAGGAGACATTAAAGTGGCTAGAGTAAAAAGAGGTGTAACAACCCATGCTAGGCATCAAAAAGTTATTAAAGCCGCTAAAGGTTACTATGGTGCTCGTAAAAATATATTTACTGTTGCTACTCAAGCTGTAGAAAAAGCTAGCCAATATTCTTACAGGGATAGAAGAAACAAAAAACGTACATTCAGAGGTCTTTGGATTCAAAGAATAAATGCTGGTTCACGTTTGTACGGTTTAACCTACTCTAGATTTATGAATGGATTAAAACTTGCAGGAATTGAGGTTGATAGAAAAATACTAGCTGATATTGCTGTATACGACCCTTCAGCATTTGAAGGGTTAGTTTCTAAAGCAAAAGCTGCTACCGTTTAAGTCTGATAGTTTAAATCTTTATCGCTATTATGATATTATTGTCAATTTTCAGGTTTTAAATTTCTTATGGTTGATCAATTACAAGAAAAATTAATAAAGTTATCAGATGAAATTAGAGAGTTAATTTCAAAAGCTTCAGATTTAAAATCATTAGATGAAATTAGAATCAATAGTCTTGGAAAAAAAGGTTCTATAACCTCTCATTTAAAAAATTTAAGAGATTATGACAATGATTCTAAAATACAAATTGGATCTCTTGTAAATAAAATCAAAACAAATATTAATGATTTAATTGAAAATAAAATTTTATCTTTTAAAAAAGATATTTTAGACCAAAGAATTAAAAATGATAAAATTGATGTTACTCTTACATCTCAAGATAGAGATTTAGGTACTTTACATCCCTTATCAAGAACTATAGATGAGTTATCAGCTATTTTCGCAGATATGGGATTTTCTATAGTAGATGGTCCTGATATTGAAACAGATTATTACAACTTTACTGCATTGAATATTCCTCAAGAACATCCTGCGAGGCAAGAGCATGACACATTTTACTTAAAGCCAGATGAAGAGGGTAAGAGAAAAGTTTTAAGAACTCACACTAGTCCAGTTCAAATAAGAACAATGGAAAAACTCAAACTTAATGAATTTGACGAAATTAGATACATAATACCCGGAAGAACTTATAGGTCTGATCATGACGCAACCCATTCACCAATGTTTCACCAGTGTGAAGGTTTAGTGTTGGGTAAAAATATTAATATGGGCCACCTAAAAGGTTGTTTGATTGAATTTTGTCGTTCTTACTTTAATGAAAATGATTTACCTGTTCGCTTTAGACCAAGTTATTTTCCTTTTACAGAACCTTCAGCAGAAGTTGATATAGGTTGCAGAAAAGAAAAAGATGGCAGTTTATCAATAGGTGAAGGTGAAGACTGGTTAGAAATTCTAGGTTCTGGAATGGTTCACCCTCGCGTTTTACAAGGAGTTGGAATTGATCCTAATATTTATCAAGGATTTGCTTTTGGCATGGGGTTAGAAAGATTAACAATGTTAAAATATGGAATTCCAGATTTAAGACCATTTTATGATAGTGATTTAAGATGGTTAAAGCATTACGGTTTTATACCTGTTGATAATCCTAGTTTACATTCAGGCTTAAATGGAATTTTTTCATGAAAATAACATGGAATTGGTTATGTGATCATTTAGACACTAAAGCTAATATTGATCAAATAGTAGATATTTTGCCTAAACTAGGTCTTGAAGTTGCATCTGTGTTTGATATTGCAGATCAACTTAAAGATTTTATTTCAGTCAAAGTAATAGAGGTAAATAAGCATCCAAATGCTGATAAGCTAAATATTTGCAAAGTTTTTGACGGGAATCAAAATATCCAAGTTATTTGTGGAGCTCATAATGTTAAATTGGGAATGGTAGGTGTATTTGCAAATATTAATACATATGTTCCAGGCTTAGATTTAACTTTGAAAAAAGGTAATATCCGGGGAGAAGAATCCAATGGTATGTTGTGCTCCGAAAAAGAGCTAACTATATCAAATAACCATGAAGGTATTATAGAGTTACCTCAAGATACTAAACCAGGTATAAAAGTGGTTGATATACTTAATTTAAATGATCCTGTAATTGAAATTGAAATAACACCTAATAGGGGTGATTGCCTAAGTGTTAGAGGCATTGCTAGAGACCTTGCTGCAACTGGTATTGGTAAATTAAAAAAACTAAATATTATAGAAGTTCAAGGTGAACATGAGAGTTTGATTAAATGGAAAGTGGACTTAAATCAAGATGATAACTATCTCTGTCCAAAAATTTTTGGTAGATCTTTTAAAAACTTAAATAATAATAATCAATCACCTTTATGGATGCAAAACAGGCTTTTAGCTGTTGAGCAAAGACCTATATCGTCTTTAGTTGATATAACCAACTATATTATGATTGATATAGGTAGACCATTGCATGCATATGATATTGATAAAATAGATGGTAAATACCTTACTGTTAGAAAATCAAAACTTGGAGATAAATTTAAAGCTTTAAATGGCAAATCTTATGATTTAGATAATGAAATGCTAGTTATAGCCGATCAACAAGGGATTGATGATTTAGCTGGGATTATGGGTGGAGAAAGAACTGGTGTAAGTGAAAACACTACTAATATGTTCCTTGAAGCTGCTATTTTTGATCCTATCTCTGTTGCACAAACAGGAAGGAAATTAAATATAAATAGTGATGCACGTTATAGATTTGAAAGAGGTATAGATTACGAATCACCTGAATCAGTTATGCACTATGCTGCTGAAATGGTTCAAAAAATGTGTGGCGGAACAATAAGTAAAATTGTTTCGCATGAAAAAGATCATAAAAATCAAATAATACATTTTAATACTGATAAAATATTAAAATTAAGTGGTGTTGTTGTTGAAAAAAAACACGCATTAAATATTTTAGAAGTTTTAGGCTTTGTTGTGTCTAAAGTTAAAGATGATTGGAAGATAACTGTTCCTTCATGGAGATCGGATATTGATGGTGAAGCTGATATTGTTGAAGAAATAATAAGAGTTAATGGGTATTCATTAATACCAACGATTTCTTTACCTAGAAACAATTATATTGCAAAGCCTGCATTAAAATCTAAACATCGCCAAGTTTTTTTTGCTTCAAGAATACTTGCTAGCAGGGGTTACAATGAGGTAATTACATTTTCATTTTTAAATGCAGTTATGGCAGAACAGTTTAATGGAGGTCTTGACTCATTAAAATTAGTCAATCCAATTTCTTCAGAGCTAACAGATATGAGGCCTTCTATTCTTCCTAACTTAATACAAGCAGCTCAAAAAAATGTAAATAAAGGAATAGAGGATATATCCTTATTTGAGGCGGGCCCAATTTTTCTTGGTGATAATCCTAAGGATCAATTAAATTCTATTTCAGGGATTCGTTTAGGAAATAGAATTAAACGTGATTGGAAAAATTCATCAGAATACTTTGATTTCTATGATATTAAATCTGATGTATTAGAAACTTTACATAGTATTGGAGTTCCTAATAACAGTCTTAAAATTTACTCAGATACTCCAAGTTATTTCCATCCTGGAAGAAGTGCCACATTTAAAATTGGACCTAACCTTATTGCTAATTTTGGAGAAATACACCCAGAATTAAATGATTTCTATGGTTTTAGATTACCTATAATGGGATTTGAAATTTTTCCAGAAAATATTCCTATTCCTAGAAAAAACAAGACAGCTAGAACAATGTTGAACATCGCATCTCTACAACCAGTAACTCGAGAGTTTGCTTTTATTTTAGATGCTTTAATAGAAACTGAAAAATTAATTCAAGTAGCTAAGTCAGTTGATAAAAAACTAATATCTGATATAATTATATATGATATTTATAAGGGTGAAAGAATTCCTTTAGGTAAAAAATCTGTTGCGATGAAGGTTGTAATCCAACCAGATAAAGAAACCCTTACTGACAAAAATTTAGAACAAATAAGCTCTGACATAATAAAAATTGTAAATGAAAAACTGTCAGGAGTTTTAAGAGAAACATAACTTTAATAATGTAATTTAGATTAAAGTGGTGCCGTCAACTGGATTTGAACCAGTGACCTCGTCATTACCAATGACGCGCTCTACCGCTGGAGCTATGACGGCTTAATTATTGTACCCACAATTTAATTAACTTTTTGTGTATGACAAGTTTTAATTTTAGTATATTTTGATAAATCTAAGTTTACTTGTCTCGATTAGAATAGATAATGGAAGTTTAATATGATAAATAAAGATATAAAATCAAACGCTTTATCTGCTTCATTGAAGAATAACTTAAAATTACGAAAAAAACAAATTTCTGAAAGAGATAAGAATGAAATTATTGGTAAACGTTTATCAAAAATTGGAGTATCAAGGCTTGAAACCAAAGATCAAAACAAATAGTTATATTTTTTGGATATGAATTCTTACTCAACTCAAAATTATGAAAAGCTTTATATAACTGGTGAACAACCTCTTAAAGGACATATTAAAATAAGTGGTGCTAAAAATGCTGCATTACCTTTAATGGCATCGTCTTTGATCTTTAATACTGAATTTACACTTTCTAATGTTCCAGACTTAGCTGATACAAGGATAATGTCTAAATTACTAGTTGATTTAGGAATTAATGTAACAAACAAATTTGACAAAGTCATTTTTAATGGATCACCAAAAAGTAATGAAGCTTCTTATGATCTTGTGAGGCAAATGAGAGCATCAATTCTAATATTAGGTCCTTTGTTAGTTGCAAGAGGTTCCGCTCGTGTTCCCCTTCCAGGAGGATGTATGATCGGAACAAGACCGATTGATCTGCATATACTCGTAATGGAAGCGCTCGGTGCTATTGTAACTTATGATTCTGGGTTTATTGTTGCATCCATAGGCACTGAAGGATTAAAAGGTGGGTTAATTGATTTTCCTAAAGTATCTGTGGGCGCTACTGAAAGTGCAATAATGACTTCTGTTTTAGCTAAAGGCACAACTACTATACTAAATGCTGCTCAAGAGCCCGAAGTGGTTGATTTAGCAAAATGTTTAATTTCTGCTGGAGCAAAAATTAAAGGAGTTGGTACTAATGAAATTATTATAAATGGTATCAATGAACTTAATTCAGTTCATCATGAAATAGTCCCAGATAGAATAGAAGCTGGCTCTTTTGCTATAGCTGGATGTATGGTTGATAGTGACATAGTAATAAATGATATGAGACCAAGCGATTTAGAATTATTTTTAGAAAAATTAAAACAGACAGGAAGTGAAGTTGAAATAAGTAAAAGCTCCATATATATCAAATCATCAAAAAGACCAAAACCAGTTAATATAACAACTGAAGTTTACCCAGGATTTCCAACTGATTTACAAGCACAATTTATGGCATTGATGTCAATTGCCGATGGTAATGCTTTTATTAAGGAAACTATATTTGAAAATAGATTTATGCATGTTCCTGAGCTTTTACGAATGGGAGCAAATATTTCTCTTAATAATCAAACAGCAAATATCAAAGGTGTAAAAAGCTTGAAAGCTTCTAGAGTTATGGCTTCAGATCTGCGTGCTTCTATGTCGTTAATTTTAGCGGCCTTGGCTAGTGTTGGAACTAGTGAGATTGATGGAATACACCATTTAGATAGAGGTTACGAGAAAATAGAAGATAAATTATCAAATATTGGAGCTGATATAAGAAGGTCAAAGTAAATTTTGATTTTGATTTGTGGGTTAAAAGTTAATGGATTATGAAAAAAAAATTAAATTAATAGCTAAAAATAATGAAGATTTAGAAATATTCTCTCAGCTTTGTCAAGATGCTATTCTATCAAAAGATGAACTATTTTATGATGAAAAAGCCAAGATTATCTTTCTAACTTTTTCTAGGTATTGTTGGGAAAAAACAGAGTTAAATAATTCTAAAGTTAACTTTAGAGTAATTTCAGGTTTGCAAATTAAAAATGTACAAAAAGTTCAATATATAAATTTCAAAGATACTTCAGAAACTAATTTTTTGAATTTATTAGCTGTTTCATATGAAAATAAAAAAATAAGGTTTTATTTCTCATCATTAGTAGAAATTATATTAACTGTAAATGATATATTTGCTATTTTAGAGGATATAGATATACCTTGGCCAACTAAATTAAACCCTATACATAACTTTGATTAAACTATGGTAACAAGATATGTCTAACAATAATGCTTTTACAATTGCTTTACCAAAAGGGAGAATTTTGGATGTTGTTCTTCCAATGCTATCAAAAATTGGAATAGAACCTGAAGAATCTTTTTTTGACACAAAAATAAGAAAACTCAAATTCAAATCAAACATCCAGAATATTGATATAATTAGGGTACGTTCTTTTGATGTAGTTACATTTTTAGCATATGGAGCTGCTCAGATGGCTTTTGTTGGAAGTGACGTATTAAGTGAATTTAATCATTCAGAAGTTTACTCACCGTACGATCTTAATTTAGGTAAATGCAGAATGGTCGTAGCTGCTGAAAAAGAAATGTTAAAAAATGAAGATCCAAGAACATGGAGTCATGTTCGTGTAGCTACAAAATATCCCAATATAACACGCAAACATTTTGAATCCAGAGGAGTACACGCTGAGTGTATAAAGTTAAATGGCGCAATGGAATTAGCTCCATCAATGGGTTTATGCAAAAGAATAGTAGATTTAGTTGAAACAGGTTCTACATTAAATGCTAATGGTTTAGTTGAGGTTGAAGAAATTTGTAAAGTTTCAACTAGGTTAGCTATAAATAGAAGTTTCTTAAAAACAAGTTCATCTTCAATTCAGCCATGGATTGATAGAGTAGGTTTAATATTAGATGATTAAAAAAAATGTAAATATTATGAATGTATTAGATGCTGATTTTAAATCTAAATTAAAATTGTTGTTAATTAAAGATGAACAATTAGATGAACAAATTAATCAAACTGTATCTCGAATTATTAAAGAAGTTTGTAAATCTGGAGATAAAGCTTTACTTCAAATGGTAACTAAATTTGACGGTATCAATGCATCGAAAATAAATGATCTAAAAATAGATAAATCTATCTTAAAATCATCTTATGATAAATTACCTAAAAATGAAAAGGAAGCTTTAAATTTTGCAGCTACAAGAATTAAAAATTTTCATCAAAAACAAATACCTCTAAATCTAAATTATGAAGATAAATTAAATGTAAAATTAGGGATGCTTTATAACCCTATTGAATCAGCAGGCTTTTATGTTCCGGGTGGCAAGGCTATTTACCCATCTTCGGTTTTAATGAATGCCATCCCAGCACTAATTGCTGGTGTTAAAAGAAGAATTATGGTTAGTCCAATTTCGTGTTTAAATAAATCATCAATAGTTTTAGCCGCAGCGTATATTTCTGAAGTAACAGATTTTTATTGTATGGGAGGTGCTCATTCAATTGCGGCTTTAGCTTATGGGACTGAAACAATTGAACGTGTAGATAAAATTGTTGGTCCAGGTAATGCATACGTAGCTGAAGCCAAAAGACAGGTATTTGGAAAGGTTGGTATAGACTCTATTGCAGGGCCCTCTGAAGTTTTAATAGTTTGTGATAAACTAGCTTCTCCTGATCATGTTGCAATTGATCTTTTGTCTCAAGCTGAACATGACGAAAATGCTCAAGCAATACTGATAACTAACTGCAAAGATCACGCTACAAAAATAGAAAAAGCAGTAGATAAATTTTTAAAAATTTTACCTAGATCTCAAATAGCTAGTTCTTCATGGTATAATAGAGGAGCTATAATAATTATAGATAAAATTGAAGATGCTATAGATTTAATAAATTTCATTGCTCCTGAACATTTGGAGCTGGCATTTGAAAATGCTGAACAGTATATTAATAAAATTAAAAATGCTGGAGCAATTTTTGTTGGTTATAATACTCCAGAAGCTGTTGGAGACTATGTTGCCGGGCCAAATCATGTTTTACCTACAAATGGAACAGCTAAATTTTCAAGTGGTTTAAGTGTACTAGATTTTTATAAAAGAACGACAGTTGTGAGTTGTAATGAGACAAATCTTCCAATTATAGGAAAGCATGCAATAACTCTTGCTAATGCAGAAGGTTTAAATGCTCATGCATTATCTATTTCACTCAGGATTAATTCATAATAATATTATTATTATTATTTATATTAAAATCTTGACTAATTCATAGGAATAGTCAGATTACAACTAGATAAATTTTGAAAGAGATTATATGGCTAAAGAAGATGTAATAGAGTTTTCAGGAGTAGTTGAAGAACTTTTACCAAACGCAATGTTTAGAGTTAAGCTTGAAAATGAACATGAAGTTTTAGCTCATACAAGTGGAAAAATGAGAAAAAATAGAATAAGAGTTTTGCTTGGTGATAAAGTTAATGTTGAAATGACACCTTATGATTTAACTAAGGGTAGAATTACATTCCGATTTAAATAGTTTTAATTTTAAAGTCTGTTTTATGTCTAAGAATTATACTAATAAACATTTTATTCTTGCTTCAGGTTCACCAAGAAGATCTGATTTATTAGAGCAGATAGGAATAAAACCTGATTTAATATTATCTCCTGATATAGACGAATCATCAGAAGCAAAAGAGTTACCCCTAACATATGTTAAAAGACTAGCCTTAAAAAAAAATATAGTTTTTAGAAACAAATACCCTAATTCCATCATTTTATCAGCTGATACTATTGTTTCAACTGGAAGAATGATTTTGCCTAAAGCTGAAAATATAGTTATGGCTGAAATGTGTTTAAGAAAATTATCTGGAAGAAGACACAAAGTATACACTTCTTTCGTTTTATCAGATTCAAACAATGTTGTAAAAACAAAAACAGTTCAATCAATAGTAAAATTCAAAAGATTAGATGAAAAAGAAATATTATTTTATCTTAGAACAAATGAATGGGAAGGTAAAGCTGGAGGCTATGCTATTCAAGGATTTGCATCTTCTTTTATAAACTTTATTTCAGGGTCTTATAGTAATATTGTTGGGTTGCCACTAGCTGAATTATACAGAATGCTTATATCAATCGGTTATAAATTTGAAGATGAAAAATAAATTTGATAGTCACTTTATTTTAATTGATAAATGTGCTGAAGAAACAAGAATAGCAGAGATTTTAGATGGGAAAATCATTAAGTGTATTTCTTGGTTTGATAATAATATCCCAATTATTGGGAATCAATTAGATGCATTTGTAGTTAAAAAATTACATGGAGGTCTTGCGCGAGCAAGGTTAAACGATAAGTCTTTAGTTACTATCAGAGGTACACCTAAATCATTAAAAGAAAACTCTTTAGTGAAAATATTAATAACAAGTGAAAAATTTGATAATAAACCTATTCAAGCAAAATTAGTTGATCAAGATAATTACGATGTTACAAAATTAGAATATTTTAGTGTTGAAGATAAGGTTATTGCAGCTGTTTTTACTAGAGGTATTCCCATACTAAATGATAAGTATGCTATATATTGGGAAATGTTAAACTTAGATCAACAATACCTAAATGCACTTGAGCCAAAAGTCCATTTAGCGGAAGGTGGTTTGCTTTGGATTGAAAAAACTAAAGCCGCTACTTTAATAGATGTAGACACAGACAAATTAAAAATACATTCAATAGATCAATTATATTTTTTTTGTCTTTCTATTTTTGATAAATGCTTAAAAGAAATAAAGTTAAGGAATATTGGAGGAATGATTTTGGTCGATTTTCCAAGGCTACCTTTATCGAAAAGAAAGTTACTACATCAAAAATTTACTAATATTGGAAAAAACACTTTTGTAGATGGTTCCTTTTTAGGTTTTTCTAAACTATTGTTATATGAAATTTATATTCCAAGAAAATTACGCTTGCTTGGTGAATTTTATCAAGATAATAGTGAATTCACATTCCAAAATTATCTAAGATCTATTTGGAGAAAATCAAAAGAGATGAAATCTAAAAATAACATTCAATTTATATGTGGAAAAGATTTATATAATAAAATTAAAACAAAAATTACACCTGAATATATTAAAATAGTTGAGAGACAAGACCTTCCTCATGATTACGGAGAGTTGGTAGATTTAAGATTATGACAAATTATATAAAAAAAGAAATTAAATGTCCTATATGTAATAAAATGTTTGATAAAACTTTAAACACAAAACCTTTTTGTTCGAAACGCTGTAGCTATATTGACTTAAATAATTGGTTAGGAGAAAAATATTCAATACCAGCAAAAGAAGATGATTTAGAATAATAATTTATTTTGATATCTAGACATCTTAACGTGTTCGAGTTATAGATTACTTCAATAAATTGCCCGGGTAGCTCAGTTGGTAGAGCAGAGGACTGAAAATCCTCGTGTCGGTGGTTCGAATCCGCCCCCGGGCACCACGTTTACTTAATTATTCTTTACAATTTTTTTAAATTTTTTTATCTAACTTTCTTATGGCTATCATCCTATTCTTAAAATGTTTATAACTTTATCTATTATATTAATTTAGTTTAAAAATAAAATTATGAAATACAAAACTTTAGATGAAATAAAAAAGAATCCTGTTTGGATAAAACTTCAATCTAAAGGGACTGATAAAAAAGAGCTTGATAAGCAGTTTTTATCTCTTTCAGAGGATGAAAAAATCATTGCAATTGATTTGTTTGAGTCTTTAAAATTTGTTATGGAAAATATTATTAAAAATAAAAAAACTCATCATTAGATCTTTTAATAAGATCATATAAACTCATTTTTTTTTAGGTTAATTATTAAAGTTATTTAATCATTTATAAAATATACAATAGAACTTATTGTTTGTATAATTATGTTACTTTAACTAATATAAACACACCAACAAAGTTAATATGTTAACTATTATTAATATTCTTTTTTTCAGGGAGAATTAAATTGAGTCAAATTAAAGAAACAAATAAAAAAAAAGTTTTAATGGTTCAAGGTCTTCATGAAGAAGGGGTTAAATTGTTACAACAAAGGGATGATATAGAGGCAATAACAATTATGTCTTCTGATGAAGACGAAATCATGGAAGCTGCTAAAGATGTTCACGGTATTACAGTCAGAACAGCAAATATATCTAGGAAGATAATTGAAAATTCAAAGAACCTTGCAATAGTTTCAAGGCATGGCGTTGGATATGATTCAATTGATGTAAACGCATTAAATGATTGTGGAATTCCACTAGCTATAGCTGCTCATTCAAATATGATTTCTGTAGCTGAACATGCAATGTATATGTTATTAGCTCTTTCCAAAAATGTTTTTTATTACGATCAATTTGCTAGAAAAGCGGATTGGACTAATCGATGGGATATAAAAGCTTGGGATCTAGCCGAAAAAAATATCCTTGTAGTTGGTTTTGGAAGAATTGGATCGCGTTTGGTTAAAAGAGCTAAAGCTTTTGATATGAATGTCTTTGTTTATGATCCATATGTAAACCCGTCTGAGATTAAAAACTCCGGTGCCATTCATGTTGATAACTATAAAGCTATACTAGCTAAAATGGATGCAGTATCCTTGCATTGTCCCAAAAATGAAGACACTACAAATATGTTTTCTTCTGAAGAGTTCAGTATAATGAAAGATACATCTTTTCTAATAAATTGCGCAAGAGGAGGTATTGTTAATGAAATTGCACTTCATGAAGCCCTAACTTCTAAAAAAATACGAGCAGCTGGATTAGATGTCTATGATGATGAACCTTCAACGTCCTCTAATCCTCTTTTCTCTTTAGAAAATGTTTTACTTTCCCCGCATATTGCTGGTGTTACAGTTGAGGCTACTATAAGAATGTCAAAACAATCTGTCCAAAATGTACTTGATCTTTTTGATAATAAAATAAACCCAGAAGTAATTATAAATAAAAATGTTTTATAGGAGATAATTAAATGAAACAGCAATCATTAAGAAATTGTTGGTTAGAGGGCAAAGGTGCTATTAATGCATGGTGTTCAATTCCAAGTGCAGTCACAGCTGAAATGATGTCAATGAATGATTTTGATTCAATAACAATTGATATGCAACATGGTTTAGTTGATTACCAAATGGCGCTTAATATGCTTCAAGTAATATCTGGGTCGGGCAAAACCCCTATGGTAAGAGTTCCCTGGAACGAACCAGGGATTATTATGAAATCTTTGGATGCAGGAGCACTTGGTATTATATGTCCGATGATAAATACTCCTCAAGACGCAACTAACTTTGTTGGAGCTACTAAGTATGCTCCAGTAGGACATAGAAGTTCTGGACCAACAAGAGCAATGATGGTGCATGGACCTGAATACCACAACGAATCTAATGATAATATTATTTCTTTAGCTATGATAGAGACAGTAGAAGCTCTAGATAATGTAGAAAAAATAGCTGCAACGGAAGGGTTAACTGGAATATATATAGGACCATCAGATTTAAGTATTTCTATGGGATATAAACCAGGTTTAGATAGATCAGAACCAGAAATGGTTGAAGCAATAAAGAGAATTGAAACAGCTTGCATTAATAATAATATTAAAGTGGGAATACATTGTCTTTCTCCTTCTTATTTAAAAGATAAGTTATCAAATGGATTCAACCTAGCAACCTTAGCTAGTGACGTTAGAATATATTCTGCAGGAATAGCTGAAAATTTAAAAGAAGCTAAATCTTAAATACACAATATAAATTAATCATTTAAGGAGACTTGATGAAAGCGGTATTAGTAGCCAAAAATGGGATTGAAATTATTGATGTTCAAATACCTGAACCTAAAAGTAATGAAGTGTTGGTTAAAGTTTTTGCATGTGGGTTAAATAGAGCAGATTTGATGGTTGCTGATGGAGGAGTTCATGGTTCCTCTGGAGGGTCTGGTACTATTGTAGGAATGGAATTTTCGGGTGAGGTTATTAATTTTGGTAGTGATGTAAATGGTTTATCAATTGGAGATAGAGTCATGTGTTCAGGTTCTTCAGCTTGGGCAGAATTTGCAGTTGCGGACTGGGGCAGAGTTATTAAAATACCAGATAATAATATGGATTTTAACACTGCATGCACTTATCCAATTGCTTTAGGAACAATGCATAATGCTATTATTACAACAGGACAATTCACTAAAGGACAATCAATTTTAATTCAAGGGGCTAGCTCTGGTGTGGGAATAATGGGTTTGCAAATTGCTAAATATATGGAAGGCAAAACTATTATAGGAACTTCAACTAAAACCGAGAAATATGATAAATTAAAACAAATGGGCGCTGATATTATTTTAAATTCAAAAGATCCTAGTTGGGTAGAGGAAGTTTTGGAATTAACCAATGGTAAGGGTGTTGATTTAATAATCGATCAACTGTCTGGTTATACGGTGAATCAAAATATGTCTGCTACGAAGGTTAAAGGAAACATTGTAAACGTTGGGAGACT
The DNA here is from genome assembly GCA_964519035.1 of uncultured Rhodobacterales bacterium. Lineage (GTDB taxonomy): Bacteria > Pseudomonadota > Alphaproteobacteria > Puniceispirillales > Marisalimonadaceae > CAJJBL01. Next base: position 27,307 of record CAZFKZ010000004.1, read on the forward strand.
TGCAGGTAGTCAAACAGATTTTAATTGTGACCTTCATGCATTGAGGAGAATAAATTACAGAGGTGTCACGTTTAGAACTCGCTCTTTAGACGAAGTTAGAAAAGTATATTTGGATATGTGGAACGATTTTAGTGCTCCTGTTATTGAAAAAAAGCTTCTACTACCTATTGAAAAGGTATTTGATTTTGATAACGTTAAGGAAGCTTTATCATACATGAGAGAAAATAAGCACTTTGGAAAATTAGTTTTAAAATTATAAAGTTTTCATTATGATTTCTGATCCAATTATAATATTTGCAATTGTGATTGCTTTTGCATTGGGTGGCATCTTAAAAGGTGCTACTGGAGCTGGAGCTCCTATTATTACAATTCCAGTTATGGCAGCTTTTTATGACGTTAGAATTGCAGTTATAATAATGGTTATTCCTAATTTTATAACTAATATTGGGCAATTGTATCAATATAGAAAAACTATTCTACCTCTTTTTTTTACAAGTTCATTTGCTTTAGGTGGAGGCTTAGGTGCTTTTCTAGGAACCGTTTTATTAGTTCACTTACCTATAAAAATTTTAACATTGTCAGTGGCAACTATAGTAATTATATATATATTTCTAAAATTAGCTGTCCCATCATGGAAATTAAATTACTACAAGGCTAAAAAGTTAGTTTTTTTAATGGGAACAGGTGGAGGAATACTCCAAGGCTCTGCAGGATTATCGGCCCCCATTTCTATAACTTTTTTAAATTCAATGAAGTTAGATAGAAACCAGTTTATTCCTACGATATCTGTGTACTTTGGAGTAATGTCTATATTTCAAATGCCTACTTTATATTATTATGATTTTATTAATTTAGAAAACGTTGTTATAAGTTGTGTTTCTACCGGTATATTAATGGCTTTTATGCCCTTAGGGTCATGGATAGCTAAAAGCGTTACAAAAGAAAGTTTTGATAAACTTACTTTAATTCTGCTTGCTTTTATTGCGATCAGAATTATTTATTTAAACTATTAAACATACACTTACTGGTTTCCACAAATTAATCTCCCATTATGTGATGAACATTTATATCTAAGAGATTTGTTTATCTTGTTAATGTGTTTTTTAGTCATTTCAGGAAGACAATCTTGTAAGAAACTTGGCTTAAGTTTATTGTACTTAGAGATTGGATCTACTTCTTTTAAAAAACCATTCTTGGTTATTTTGTAATTAGAATAAGGTAAAATATCAATTTGGTTAATTTTTTTTGGATGTATTTTTAATACTTTATTAAAGTTAAAAATCTCCAAATCTTTGTTTTTAGAAAAAACAAAATCACTGTTAAGCTTATATATATTATATGAATTAAAATTAAAATTGTAAGAAATATTCTTATTAGGTTTTACTGAAAAAAATATATTACCTTTTAACAATGTAAAATTTACATTTTTTTGATCTATTGTAATATTGATTTTTAAGGATGATTGATTTGACAAACAAATTTTAGTCTTGTCTTTGAAAATCATAATTGCAGGTAATTCATTAGATTTTAAATAATCACCATTTTTGAGAATGGTATCTATATTCAATCGATTCCTTTTTCCATAAATATCTAAGATATTTATGGGGTTTTGAAATGATAATAATTTAATCTTGTTTGAAGAAAAAGCGGGTGTAAAAGAATAAGCAATTATTGAAATGGCTATTAATAATTTAGAAAACATTTAACCATCATAATTTTTTAAATAAATTTAATTAGACAGCTAAAATGTCCTTAGCTGTCTAATGATTTAATAAATTCTTAACCAGGTATTTTCCCATTAACACCTTTAAGATAATAATTCATTCCCCAAAGAGCACGATCATCAAGTGTTTTTCCAGCTGGGATAATTTGTTTTCCTGTATTATCTTCTAGTGGACCAGCAAAAATATTAATTTTTCCAGATTTGATATCATTTAAAGTGGTCATTGCCTTTTTAGCAACATTTGCAGGCATATTATTAAATTTTGATATTGTTAACATATCAGATTTTAAACCACCCCAAGTATTCCCACCCCAGTGATCTGGAGCTTCACCTGTGTTCCATTTTTTATTCCTTAAAGCTTCAATTTTTTTAATATAATAAGGCCCCCAATTATTTATTGAAGCAAACATCTGAGCCTTTGGTGCAAAGGTAGACATGTCAGTAGATTGACCAAAACCTAAAACGCCTTTTTTTTCAGCAATTTGAAGGATAGCTGGTGAATCAGTATGTTGTGCTAATATGTCTGCACCCTCAGCAATATGAACTTTAGCGGCATCTGCTTCTTTTACTGGGTCATACCAAGTATTCGCCCATATAACCGAAATAGAAGCTTTTTCATTAACGGATCTTAAACCTTGAGCAAACGCATTTATACCCATAATAACTTCTGATATAGGATAAGCGCCTACATAACCGATTTTATTTGTTTTAGTCATTAAACCTGCTACGACCCCTTGAAGATACCTGCCCTCGTAGAAGCGGATATTTCCTGTAGCTAAATTTTTAGTTCGCTTATATCCTGTCATATGCTCAAATTTAATATTTGGGAATTCTTTAGCGACCTTTAAAGTAGGCTCCATATAACCAAAAGAAGTTGTAAAAATAATTTCATTGCCTTGCTTAGCAAGCTCTCTTATAACTCTTGTTGCATCAGGTCCTTCTGGCACATTTTCTATTACAGATGTTTTAACATTGTCTCCGAAATGTTTTTTTACCATTAGTCTTGCTAGTTCATGAGCATATGTCCAACCATGATCACCTGGTGTTGTTAAATAAACAAACCCAACTTTAGTTGGTTTTTCAGAATGGTTAGATGCAAAAGTACTATTATTTAAAATTAAGAATGAGATTGCACTAAGTGCAAAGATAGAAAAGAGACGGAAACAATTTGTTAGCATTATATTACTCCTATATTTATAAAAAAACCTTAAAGTGAATCTCTGAAATAACAACCAAAAAAGCAGATGATTTAAAAAAAATATAAAATTGTTTTATTTTTAATCACTTTATTGAGTATCAAAAAATGGTTTTCCAAGTGATGCCGGAACAAGATTTTTATTTTTAGTTAATCTTCCTGAAATTATTGTTAAGGCTATGATTGTAGCAATATATGGCATCATTGATAAAACTTGTGATGGAATAGGCCATCCTCTAGCTTGACCCACTAGTTGAGCAATTGTTATGCCACCAAAAATTAAAGCACCAACTATTAATCGCCACGGGATCCAAGACGCAAATACAACTAATGCTAATGCTATCCAACCTCTTCCCGCAGTCATTCCTTCAGACCAATGAGGTGTTAAAACCAATGGTATGTAAGCCCCTCCTAACCCAGCGCACATTCCACCAAAACAAGTTGCCAACCATCTTATTTTTTTAACACTATAACCTATAGAATGAGCATTATTGTGATCGTCACCAACAGCTCTTAAAACTATTCCAAGTTTAGAAGAATTTAAGAAGAATGTAATCAAAATTACTATAATAACAGCTAAGTATGCAATTATATCCTGTTTAAATAAAATATCTCCTATAATAGGAATTTCAGAAAATAAATAAATATCTATTTTAGGTAAAGAAGGTATTGTTTTGCCTACAAGTGGAGCTCCAGCTAAACCTGAAAAGCCAGTTGCAAAAATAGTTAAACCAAGTCCTGTAGCTACTTGATTTGTCATAAAGTTTATTGCAAAGATTGAAAAAACAGCTGCCATTAAAATACCACTGATTCCACCCGCAATGACACCGAAATAAGGATTTTCTAACCATAAAACAGCTCCTAAGGCGCCAACAGCTCCACTAAGCATCATGCCTTCTACGCCAAGGTTTAAAACACCGCTTTTTTCAGTGATTAGTTCTCCTGAAGCTGCCAATAAAAGTGGTATCGAAGTGGCAATAATAGTCAAAATCAAAGCGTCCATAGTTTATTTATCCTTATGTCCTTTCCAAGCTATTTGGTATTTTTGAAGAGTTTCACCAGTTAGTAAAAAAAATAATAATATTCCTTCAAATAATCCTGTTACAACTTTTGGAATTCCAATAGCCATTTGAGCATTATCAGCTCCTAACTTTACTGTAGCAATAATGATACCCGCAAAAATAATTCCTATTGGATTTAATCTCCCAAGAAAAGCAACAATAATAGCTGTGAAACCATATCCAAAAGAAATTTCTGGTTGAAGTTGTCCCATATTAGCTGAAACTTCAATCACTCCAGCAACACCAGCTAATCCACCAGATATTATTAGAACAGTCATTGTAATTTTTTGTTCGTTAAAACCAGCAAACTTTAATGCTCTTGGTGCAGAACCAAGTACACTTATTTTAAATCCTAATAATGTTTTATTAACTAAAACCCAAGAAATAGGCACAATAATAAAAATCATTAAAACACCATAATGAAGTTGTCCAAGAAAACCTACGCCAGGAATTAGTATCTTATTAATTAAGGCACCTTCTGGGTAAGGCTTGGTCAAAGGAAAACCAAAACTCATTGGATCTCTGAGAGGACCTCTCACTATTAAATCTATTAATAACATTGCCACGTAGACTAACATTAAACTGACTAAAATTTCGTTTACGTTTAATTTAGTTTTTAAAATACCAGGAATAAATGCCCATAAGGCACCACCTAAAAAACCAAAAATTATCATTATGAAAATTAAGAAGTGACTTTCAGTTTCAGGGAACATTAGACCAAAAGAGCCTGCTAAAAGTGCTCCAGTAATAAATTGTCCTTCTGCTCCTATATTCCAAATATTTGCCCTAAAACAGAACATTAAACCAGTGGCTATAATTATTAATGGACATGCCTTAACAAAAATATCGCTAACTCTGTCAACCCTGGAAAAAGGTGAAATAAAGATATGATATAGAGTTTCAACTGGATTATATCCAAGTAGTGAAAATATAAGTGTCCCTATAATAATAGTTAAAGATATAGATAAAATTGGAGCAATAATCATCCAATTTTTTGAAATTTTATTCCTAGGTGTAAATGTAATCATTAATTTTGCTTAATATTATTTCTATAATTAGAATTAGAGCTCATCAAAAGTCCTATGTCGCTAGCTGAAATATTTTGTATAGGCTTTATCTCACTAAGAGAACCATTATTTATTACACATATTTTATCAGATAATTGAAAAATTTCTTCTAAATCTTGGCTTATTAAAACAACTGCTTTACCATCATTAGCAATATTGATTAACTTTTGTCTTATTGATGTTGCTGCACCAATATCCACACCCCAAGTTGGCTGAGAAAAAATTGCAACACTTGGGTTAGATGCTAATGATCTTCCTAAAATAAATTTTTGTAAATTACCTCCAGATAATTGATTTGCCAAAGGATTTGATTCTGGACATCTTACATCATTATCTTCTATAATTTTTTTACTTTCAACCAAGCTATCAGTAGGATTTATAAATAACTGAGAAAAAAAATTTCTGTTTTTAAAATATTTATAATAATAAGTTAAAAAAACATTCTCATTTAATTTAAGGCCAGGGACTGATGCATGATAATTTCTTTCTTCAGGTATAGTTTCTATTCCTTTTTCTCTTCGTGAGTGAACGTTCATTTTTCCTATTGGTTTATTATTGAATAAAATATCATTGTCGTTTTGACAGACTATTTCCCCAGTCAGCATTTGCATTAACTCAACTTGACCATTTCCTGCAATGCCTGCAATGCCAAGTATTTCACCATAATTTATCTCTGCAATTATATTATTTAATGAAGTTCCAAAAGGAGTTTGTTTTTCTTTATTCAAACCATTAATTCTTAGGGCAATTTTATTAGTATTATTTTTCTGATACTCTTTTTTTAACTTAACTATTTCTTTTCCAACCATTATTTCAGCAAGAGCAGTTGTTGTTGTAGATTTGGCTTCAATAGTAGAAATAACATTGCCAGCTTTTAAAACAGTTACTTGATCAGCCAACTCTATTATTTCTTCTAATTTATGACTTATATATAAAATTGAACAACCTGATTTAGACAGCTTTTTCAATATTTTAAATAAGCTAATGATTTCTTGAGGGGTAAGGACAGACGTAGGTTCATCCATAATTAATAATTTAGGATTTTGCATTAAACATCTTATAATTTCAACTCTCTGTTGTTCACCAACAGATAATTCACTAACTTGTTTAAGGGGATCGATTGATAATTCCCATTTTTGAGAAAGATCAGAAATATCAATTATTAATTGTTTAAAACTAACTTTATGATCTAAAGCGATTAATATATTTTCAGCAACATTTAAAGATGGAAACAAAGAAAAATGTTGAAAAACCATGCCTATACCATTGCTTCTAGCAGAGTTAGGTGAAGAGATAGTTACTTTTTTATTATTGATCTCTATTATTCCAGAATCGGGTGTTAGTACTCCATAAAATATTTTTACTAGAGTAGATTTTCCAGCACCATTCTCACCTAATAAAGCGTGTATTTCACCTTTAGAGATAGATAGATCAATTTCATTGTTAGCTTTGAATTCACCAAATTGTTTACTGATTTTAGAGGCTTTAAAAAGAATCTCTAGCTCTTTTCTTTTCGCCATTAGCTAAAACCTTATTGTCAAAACATAAAACTTAAACTAGATAAAATATTACCATTTTTCTCTAGTCACTTGAGTACCTTTTTTATATGTTTTTAAAATAAAAGCCAATAAAATTCCTATAATTGAGAATATTATAAAAATAAATAAATTAAATTGAGTTACATGCATATGGACTTGTCCAGGCAAAAAAACAATTATCAAAGATACTATTAAAACAACCCAGTATTTAGCGGGACCTAGAAAAATATTATTCATGATTTTACCCTTGATAATTCTTGTTTATTAGGCATGAGATAGAGACTAATTAGAAAAACTAATCCAATTCCATTTATAGCAAAGCCTGAAAAACCCATAAAGTTAATTAGTGGAGGTATTAAAAGTAACAAAGATGCAATTAGTGCGATTAATCTCTTTGAAAATGATAATGCTCCTTTAAGCCATCCTTCTAGTCCAAGTGTCATTGCCCAATAGGCTGCTAAGACAGAAATTAAGCTATATAAGCTAATCAAAATTGGACCTTGTAATAATAGTGAAGGATTATAGACAAATGCAAAAGGTACTATGTATTTAGCTATTCCAACTTTACTTGACTCAAAAGCTGTGGCCATGGGGGGTGACTTTGCAATGGCTGCTCCTGCAAAAGATGCTAATGCCACTGGAGGTGTAATTGACGATACAACTCCAAAATAAAATGCAAACATGTGTGCCGCTACTGGAAGAATACCGGCTTTAACAAGCGATGGAACTATCAAAGCTGCAACTGTTATATACACTGCAGTGGTTGTCATACCCATTCCTAGGATAATAGCGGCGACAGCTGTTAAACATAATAGAGGGAATAAGTTTCCACCTGATAAATCTATAACAGATTGTGTAAATTTTAATCCTAATCCAGACACAAAGACTGAACCTATAATAACACCAGCGCAAGCGCATGCTATAGTAACAGGGACAGTTGATTTAATCCCAGCTTCAAAGGCACTTAAAATATCAACTACTGACATTCTAGTTTTAGCTTTTAAAAAACTAAGTAATATTACAGATACAATACTCCAAAAACCTGCTGTCATTGCAGTATAGCCTATAATAAGAAGTCCTATTAATACCCCTAAAGATATTAGCATATGCCATCCATCTTTAAGAACTTCAAAAACATTAGGTAATCGTGACTTATCAATTTTCTCAATACCATGTTTTTCTGCTTCAACATGGACCATGAAATATATAGTAGCAAAATATAAAAAAGCAGGAATAATTGCTGCTAAAATAACGAAAGAATATGATGACTCTAGAAACTCTGCCATTATAAATGCTGCAGCACCCATAATTGGAGGTGTTATTTGTCCACCAGAAGATGCGCAAGCCTCAACCGCTGCAGCAAATCTTGGTCGATAGCCATAATTTTTCATTAAAGGAATGGTAAATGAACCAGTTGTAACAACATTAGCTACTGCTGATCCATATACTGTTCCCGTCATTCCTGAAGCTACAACAGCGGCTTTAGCGGGGCCACCAACTCTATGACCAGTTAAAGCAACTGCAAGATCTACAAAAAATCTACCAACACCTGATCTAATCAGAATACTTCCAAAAATAATAAAAAGAACTATATAAGTTGATGCAACATAAAGTGGAATTCCAAAAATACCATCAGATGTCATAAAAAGAGTATCAATAAACTTGTTGAAGCGTGTAGGCGGGCCATAAAAAAAACCAAAAAATTTATCTGCATATAATGCGTGTATTACAAAAAAGCCTGCCACAAAAACCATCGCCCAACCCACGGTTCTTCTAGTTGCATCAAATAATAGTATCATAAAAATGGCCCCAACTAATATATCGCCAGGGTCTTTATCACCATATCTAAGGTTGAAAGCTTCAATATCCCAAATAGTCCAAGCTTGAACAAATAGAATTAAGATTATAATTGCTATGTCAGTTATAAAACCGCCCATTCTAAGATAATTATCTTTAGAGCCAGGAATTAATATTTTCTCTTTGATACTTGACCTAAACAGAGGTTTAAAAAATATTGCCAAAACCATCATTACTGAAAGATGAACTGATCTAAAAGATCTACCTTCTGGAGTTCCATAAACAGCAACATAAAGATGATATAAAGCTAAACTTATGGATAACCATGAGCATACAACTATTATCCAGTAAGTGAGTGACTTATCTTTATTCCATAAAAGCAACTCGTCTAAAAAACTATATTCTTTTATCTCATTATATTCTAATTTTTTTAAATTATTGCTCATTTTTTTCTCATTGATGTCATTAAAATAAAAGGGCACGTTTAAACCACGTGCCCTTTATAAAAGTTAAGTTAATTTTACTTAATTAAACCTTTTTCTTTATAGTATTTAGCTGCACCAGGATGAATTGGTACTGCTGCACCATTTAAAGCATCAGCAAATTTAACTTTTTTCCAAATTGATTTAACTTCAGCAAAAGTACCATGATTATCCCAGAAAACTTTAGTCATCTTATAAACCATTTCGTCTGAAAGATCCTTATTTACAATCATAGATGTCACAATTCCCAAAGATGGAACATCTTTATCTAATGATTTATATGCACTAGCTGGAATGTTTCCATAAATATAACCAGGGTTATTCTTTACCAAGTTATCAATTCTATTTTTAGGTAACCCGATAAATCTAATTCCAGGACTATTCTCAAGTTCAATAAAGCTTGCTTGTGGAACAGAAGTAGCTGCCATAAACACGTCAGCTTGTCCATCTTTCATAAGAGCAACTGATTCTTTGTAACTTACCATATGCACTACACCACCATTTTTTTTAACGGTATTGAAGTCAAACCCATATTCTTTGAAAATTGATTCGCAAAATGCGGTTCCAGTCCATTTTGGTTTACCTGGGCTAATGTTAGCACCTTTCATATCTTCAAATGTTTTGATTTTTGAATCAGCTCTGACAGCTACTTGAAAAGTTGCAGGATATAAAGTTGCAAAATAACGAATATTTTTTTGCGCTTTTTTAAACTTACCCTTACCTGCATATCCGTTGGCAACAGTGTGAGCATAACTCCAACCTATTTCAGCATCACCACCACTAACTGAAAGAACATTTGAAATTCCGCCGCCAGACGTATTTGAAGTAGCAGTTCCTTTTATTTCAGCTTGCATAGTTTGCATTATTTTTGCACCAAGGGGATACCATGATCCTCCAGCTGGACCAGAAACCATTCTAAGGAATGTGTCGGCGTTAGCCATTGTAGACGTTGCTATTATCGAAGAAGCAACAAGTATTACGCTTGAAATTCGTTTCATTAAAAACCCCCGTTTTGTTAAATTATTAAATTAGTTAGTTATTATCACAGTTTATTTGATAAAAGGTCAAGTTTTGTTGTATTATTTTAAATATTATTTCAAATAATAAAAGTATAGAAGTCATGAATGCTATATTAACAATTTTATGTTAAACAAGTTAAATATATATATTGTTTTAAAGTGTTAATATTAAATCTTAATTGGAGTAAATTGTTGTGGAAATAAAAAAAGTTAAAATTACAGAAGTTGGACCTCGCGATGGATTTCAATCTGAAAAAACAGTTTTAAAAACGGAAGATAAAATTAATATCATTAATGATTTAATAGATTCAGGATTCCCACGTATAGAAGTTTCTTCATTTGTCTCTCCAAAAGCAATTCCCCAATTAGCTGATGCTGAGATGATACTTAATAACGTTAAAAGAAGTACTAATACTACTTTAGCTGCATTAGTTCCAAATGCTAGAGGGGCACTTAGAGCGGTTGAAGCAAATTTAGATGAAATTGTGGTTTTTTTGTCAGCATCTGAAAGCCATAACACAAAAAATGTAAACAGAACTGTAAAAGACTCACTAGCTGGATTTAAAGACATAGCAGACATAGCTGGAAAAAATAATATTCCAATCCAAGGAGATATTGCCACCGCATTTGGATGTCCTTTTGAAGGAAATGTTTCTTCCAAAAGATTAGTTGAAATTTCAAAAGAATATAAACAAATGGGTTTTAAAGGAGTTACCTTAGGCGACACAACTGGAATGGCAACTCCTCCAGTAGTAACCGAAGCTGTTGATTCAATTAGACAAGCTTTGCCAGATTTTAATATTACACTGCATTTTCACAATACAAGAGGTATTGGTTTAGCTAACGTAATGTCTGCTTTAAATTTAGGTATAACAGATTATGAAAGTTGTTTTGGTGGAATGGGAGGTTGTCCTTTTGCGCCAAATGCGACTGGTAATATTTGTTCAGAAGATTTAATTTATTTGTTACATGAAATGGGTATTGAAACAGGTATTGATTTAGATAAATTAATTTCAATTGCGCAAAATGTAGAAAATTTAGTAGGTCATAAGTTGCCCGGTCAAGTAATGAGAGCTGGGCATAGATTATTATCCTATTCAATGGATGAAGTTCCTACAGCTGTTGGTGCTTAAATGGAAAAAGATAATACTAATGGAGCACTTTCAGGTATCAAAGTAATTGATCTTACAAGAGTACTTTCAGGCCCATTTTGTACTATGTTGTTAGCTGATATGGGAGCTGAGGTTATTAAAATCGAACCTCCAAAAGGTGACAATGTAAGAAATCAAGGAGATATGGTTGACGGTTACAGCTCATACTTTGCTCAGTTTAATAGAAATAAAAAATCCGTAATTTTAGATTTATACAAAGAAGCTGATAAAGATATTCTTAAATTATTATTGAGTGATGCAGATGTTGTTGTAGAAAATTTTAAAGCTGGGGTTTTTGCTAAAATGGGTTTTGATGACCAAGTCTTAAAATCTATAAATCCAAGACTAATTAGTGCTTCTGTAAATGGTTTTGGTAGTAAAGGTGAGATGAGTGAAAGGCCTGCTTTTGATTTTATTGCACAGGCTTTAAGTGGTTTTATGTCTTTAAATGGAACAGAAGGCAGTGGACCAATGCGTTCTGCCATACCTATATCTGATTTAGTAGCAGGACTATATTGTTCTTTTGGTATTGTGTGTGCTTTACACTCAAGAGTAAAAAGCAATAAAGGTCAAAAAGTTGAATCAAGTTTAACGTCTGGATTAATTTCGATGATGGCTTATTTATCGTCAGAAAGTTTTGTAAATGGCATAGCTCCAAAAAAATCAGGTAATAATCATCCTATTTTAGCACCCTATGGTTTATTTAAATCATCAGACGGAGAGGTGGCTGTGGCCCCGGCAAGTAACAAATTTTGTAGTATATTTTTGGAATGTATTGGATTAACAGATTTATTAAATCAGGAAATTTATAAAAATAACGAAAATAGGATGAAAAATAGATTAACTTTAAATGATATAATTAACAAAAAAATGATAAAGGAAACATCTGATTATTGGATTAAAAAATTAAATGACTCTGGTTGTCCTGCTGCTAAAGTAGCATCTCTTCCAGAAGCTCTTAATAGTCAATTGATTAAAGACACTGAAATGGTGATAAGCTCATCAGGTCCTGAAGGAAGAAAAATTAAAATGACAGGATTTCCAGTGAAATTATCTGAAACACCCGCTCAACTATATAGATCTCCTCCATTACTAGGTGAGCATACAGACGAAGTTCTAAAGGCATTAAAAAATAATAATTAAACGAGGGTTATAATGGAATTAAAAACAATAAATTTTAAAATAGAAAATGACATAGCATTTATTGAATTAAATAGGCCTGATCATTATAATTCGTTAAATCAAGATATGGCAGAAGATTTATTCAAGGTATCGTTAGAATGTGATGATAATACAAATATAAGGTCAGTGCTATTAACTGGAGTTGGTGATAAAGCTTTTTGTGCAGGTGGTGATTTAAATTCATTTAATAAATACGGTGATAAAATTTCTAGCCATTTAAAAGAAGTTACAACTATTCTTCACGGAGCGATTTCAAGATTATCAAGAATGAATGCTCCTCTGGTGGTCGCTGTCAATGGTGTTGCTGCTGGTGCGGGATTCTCTTTTGTAGGTTTTGCAGATATTGCAATTGCATCAACAAACGCTACATTTGTATCAGCCTATTCTAAAGCAGGTTTAACACCAGACGGGTCTTCTACCTATTTTCTTCCAAGAATTATTGGTAGTAGAAGATATACTGAATTAGTTCTAACTAATAGAGTTTTAAGTGCAGACGAAGCTTTAGATTGGGGGCTTATAAATAAAGTTGTAGACTTTAAAGATTTACAAACCGAAGCTCTTATACTAGCTAAAAAGTTTGCTGAAGGTCCTACTTTAGCTTATGGCAAAATAAAAAATTTAGTACATAATAGTTTTATAGATTCATTAGAGGGACAAATGGAATTTGAAGCTAGAATGATTGCGGAATCAGCTAAAACTAAAGACGGAATTAAAGGTGTGGATGGTTTTGTAAATAAAAAGTCAGTCTCTTTTACAGGTGAATAAAAATTAAGGACGTAAATGACTATTAACATTTTAGCTTTTGATGGTGACGGTATCGGTCCAGAAATAATGACTTCAACTTTGGATGTTATAAGTTTTTTAAACACAAAGTTAAACTTAAACATTAATATTGAAAAAGAAGTCATAGGATTTAAATCTTTAGAAACAGATGGAACAACTTTCACAGAAAAAGCTTTGTTTAAATCAAAAGAAGCGGATGGGATTATTTTAGGTCCAGTTGACCATAATAATTATCCTGACAAATCAGAAGGTGGGGTAAATCCTTCAGGCATTCTTCGTATAAAATTAGATTTGTTTGCCAATATTAGGCCAGCAAAAAATTATAAAAATGTTAAATCTCTATCTAAAAATATGAATTTAATAATTGTAAGAGAGAATACTGAAGGGTTCTATGCAGACAGGAACATGTTTGACGGTAATGGTGAATTTAGTCCTGTTCAGGGTGTTGGTCTGGCATTTAGAAAAATTACAAAAAAAGCTTCTTTAAGAATAGCTGAATCTGCTTTTAACATTGCTAAGAACATATCTGCATCAACGGATAAAAAAATTAGAGTACATGCTATTCACAAAGCAAATGTAATGAGACTTACTGATGGAATTTTTCTAGATGCTTGTCGTCAGATCTCCTTAAAATATGATAATATACATTATAAAGAGATGTTAGTTGATGCTTGTGCCGCTCACATAGTAAGGGATCCAAGTCAATTTGATATCATTTTGACTACTAATATGTTTGGTGATATTTTGTCAGACTTAGCTACAGAATTATCTGGTTCTTTGGGCTTGGCGGGCTCATTAAACGCTGGTGAAAGTCAAGCTATGGCTCAAGCACAACATGGTTCTGCTAATGATATTGCTGGGAAAAACATCGCTAATCCAATATCATTAATATTATCTACTAGCATGTTATTAAATTGGTTGGGAGATAAAAGAAAGTTGGAGAACCTTATTTTAGCATCGAGATTAATAAATAATTCTGTTATAAAGCTTTTAGAAACTGAAATAAACTTAACTAAAGACCTTGGTGGAACAACTTCAACGCAAGAAACAACAAAAAAGTTAATTAATATTTTGAATCACTTTATTTAATAAAATTATGTCAGATCAAATATCAATACCTACAGTCTATATGAGAGGAGGTACTTCTAAAGGGCTACTCTTCAATAAAAAACATTTGCCTATTAACCAGACTAAGTTGACAAGCTATTTACTTGCAGCCATGGGCTCTCCAGACACAAGGCAAATAAATGGGATGGGCGGAGCTACTTCAGTCACTAGTAAAGTTTGTATTATATCAAAAAGTGAAATTGCTAATGTTGATATTGACTATTTCTTTGCTCAGGTCTTAATTGATGAAGCTAAGGTTGATTATGGCCCTACTTGTGGAAACATGCTTTCTGCGGTTGGCCCTTTTGCTATAGAACAAGGTTTAATTGAAGCAACAGAAACCTATACTAAAATTGTAATAAGATCTGTAAACACAGGTGCAATAATTGATGCAACAATCCCCACTCCTAAAAAATTACTAACCTACTCTGGTGATTATAAAATTGCAGGAGTTCCAGGTAATGGGTCTCCAATCCTATTAAAATTTAAAAATATTGTAGGAGGAGCAACTGGAAAGCTTTTGCCTGCTGGACAAACAGTAACAAATATTAAAGGTGTTGAAGTAACTTGTTTAGATGTATCAATGCCAATTGCGATGGCCAATGCAAAGGATTTTGGCATAGACGGTAATGAAACTTCTTTAGTTTTAAATTCTAATAAAAATTTATTAAAAAAAATTGAAGAAATACGCCTGCTTGCAGGTTTAGAGATGGGCATGGGAAACGTAAATGGTAAAGTCTTACCAAAATTTGCACTACTATCTAAGCCTTTGCATGGAGGCACAATTACCTCAAGATATTTTACTCCTAAAACATGTCACGAGTCCCACGCTGCAACAGGCACTAATTGTATTGCTTCTGCATGTTTGATTTCAGGAACTGTGGCTTCAAAAATTGCAAATATCAAAGCTACTGGAGAAGATACAATTATAATTGAGCATCCTTTGGGGTCTATAGATTGTATAGTGGAGACTTCAAGAACAACCCAAGAAACAGATAGTAAATATATAAAATCTTGCGGTGTATATCGTACCTCAAGAAAAATTATGGATGGAAATATCTATATCCCAAAAGACATTGAAAATGATTAAAATAACATCCTCTTATTTTGATTTTCTTTTTGACTGGTGGCCTCAAAAATGGAGATATATATTAAGTTTGATTTTAGCTGTAATAAGTAGTTTTATAGCTTATTATCTAGGGCTGCCTTTACCATGGATGCTAGGACCTTTATTAGGGTGTGGTTTTTTTTCAGCAATTGGTAAACCGGTTATAATAGGAAAAAAACCAAGACCTCTTTGTAGAGCGCTTTTAGGTTGTACAATTGGAGCCAATTTTGGCCCAGAAATACTGGATAGGATATCTGAGATTGGAATGTCTTTATTGTTTATTCCTGGTTTTGTAATGATAATGGGGTTTACAACTTATATATATTTATCCAAAATTATGAAACTGAACAAATCAACATCCGTTTATGGTTCTATACCTGGCGGTTTGAATGAAATGGTTATTCTTGGGCAAGAAATAGGTGCTGATCCAAGAACTCTTGTTTTAATTCATGCAACAAGAATAGTGGTAGTAGTTTTTTTAGCTTCTTTGTTAATTTTATTTGTTCCAAATATAGGAATAAAAAATATGCCCCAACCTGATTTATTTTACAATTGGCAACAGCTTCCATTTGTATTTTTAATTTCAATTCTTGGATGGTTTTTAGCTGTTAAATTCAAAGTTCCTGGTCCAACAATAATAGGGCCGATGATTTTATCTGCTTTTATTCATGTTTTTGAAATAGTTGATGCTATGCCAATATATATATTAGTAATTTCTATTCAAATTTTGTTGGGTTCGGCTCTTGGATGTTTGTTTAAAAATATTACGTTAAAAGAAATGTCTGGTCCAATTCTGGCAGGACTTATTACAACTTTAATTTCTATTATCCCATTAGCTTTAATCTATTTTATTTTAATAAATTTAGGTTATGATCCATTGTCAATCTTGTTAGCTTTTTCACCTGGTGGTCAATCTGAAATGAACATTCTAGCTCTTTCAATTGGAGCTGATATGTCATTTATAAGTCCTCATCATATGTTTAGAGTTTTTCTTGTGATTATATGTGCTGGAGTTTTACATAAAATTTTGAAAAAAAATATCTAATTAAAATTTATCAACTATGCTTTTTTAATATTATTTATCAAGCTCATTTTTATGTTATCTACAAAAGGTATATCCTCAATCCAGGACATTTCAAAGCCCTCTATACAGCCAATATTATATCCATACTGATTTGGGTCAGATCTTCTTTTATGGTGAGTATTTATACCACATATTTTACAAAAAAAATGTTCAGCTATTTTTGTATTCCATTTATAGGAGGTTAAATTTTTTTCCCCTGATGTAATAGTTAATTCATCTATTAAAGCTGTTCCCATCACAAAGCCTTTTCTAGAACACATGGAGCAATTACATCTTCGTAAATCTCTAATTTTTGTGTTTATCGTAAATTTAACTGATCCGCAGTGACACTTTCCTTTAAGAGGTAAGGTTAAATCATTTATGTTCATTAATTCTCTTTTGTTCTTTAAAATGCAAATCCAAATTCATCCCTTAATGTATTGGCTAATTCAGCACTTTTTTCTTTTGAAATTTGCTGGAATGGTGGCCTTAAATTATTCCACATAGGATTTTTTGTTTGAATGGCTAATAAAGCTTTTTGTGCTGGAATTGGAGCATAATCTTGAAATAATAATCGAACTGATTTTACTTTCTTTTGAAGTTTTTCAGCTTCATCCCAATTTTTAGAATGGCAAAGGTCTATGACACTTGCAATATCTTTACTATTTAAATTTGCTGTTGCTGATATACAACCTGGCGCGCCAAGTTTAATTGCTTCAATCACAGGCAGTTCTGCTCCTGGATATACAATTAAGTCTTTAATTTTTAATAAAGCTTCTGTATTCTCCCATACACCTGAGCTATCTTTTATTCCAACTATAGTCTCAGGAAAAGAAGATTTTAATTTTTGAACAAGATCTATTGATAAGCCAACGCCACAAACTTGTGGAATGTGATACAAGTAAATTTTAAGCTTATTAGTATTCACACCTTCAATTAATTTTTCAAAATGTTCAAATAAACCATCATCAGTCATTCCTTTAAAATAAAAAGGAGGTAACGTCATCACTCCATGACACCCCATATCAATTGCATGTTTAGTTAGTTTAATAGTATCAGGTAAGTTACATAATCCTGTTCCAGGAATTAATATATCTGGATCAATACCACTTTTTATTAAGCCCTCAAGAGCATCCATTCTTTCGTCATTTCCAACGGACAGAGCTTCTCCTGTAGTTCCAAATGGTGCAAGTCCTGAACAACCGTTATTTAGCAAATCTTTAGCTAGATCATTATACATCTTTTGATCAAGTTTTAGTTGCTTATCAAATGGTGTTAGTATTGGTGCTATCAAACCTTTAATCATTTTTTCTCCATATAAATAAAATTCATCCCTTAACATAAACTATTTAGTTTATTAATAAAACTATCAATACAAATATATCATTAAAACTTTGTTTGATTTGCTTTTATAACTCATAATTTTTAGCGTTTTTAATTTACTAAACATATTAAATAAATTAAGTTGATTAATAATATAATTAAAAATTTATAGTTTATATTTTATAATAGTTAGGGGTTTAATGTGTCTGAAAACATTAAAAAATCTGAAATTCGTGTTAACGTTAAAGATGCAATCGAGCTTATAACAGAGATCTTTAAATCAAAATCTTGCAGTGATTATGAAGCAAAAACAGTTGCTGAAAGATTATGTGGAGCTAACTTAAAAGGGCATGATAGTCATGGTATTGTTAGAGTTCCAAGGTATGTTGAATGGATGGGTGAAGGTAAGGTTTTTGCAAATAAGAAACCTGAACTTGTTATAGATGCGGGTGCCTTAGCCTGTTTAGATGCTAAACAAGGTTTTGGTCAAGTAGCTGGTGAACACGCAGTTGATGAGGGTATACTTAGAGCAAAAAAATATGGAGTTTCAGTTGTAGGTCTTAGAAATTCTGGTCATCTTGGTAGGATTGGAGATTGGGCAGAAAGAGCAGGAGATGCAGGTTTTGTTTCTTTTCATTTCGTAAATGTAAGAGGTAGTCTACTTGTTGCTCCATTCGGTGGGACTGATCGAAGAGGTAGCACTTCCCCTTTAGCTATTGGAATTCCGTCTAAAGGGCAAGAGCATATAGTTCTAGATATGGCAACATCCACTGTTGCAGAAGGTAAAGTTTTAGTTGCGCAAAAGGGGGGTAAAAGCTTACCTGAAGGCGCTCTAATTGATAGCTCCGGAAATTTAAGTGCTAATCCAGAAGTGCTCTATGGGAAAGTTAACGATGATGAAGTGCCTGATGCTTTAAATGGACCTGGTGCTATTACTGCTTTTGGCCTTCATAAAGGTTCTGGAATAAATTTTATGATGGAAATGTTAGGTGGAGCTTTGACAGGTTCAGGTGTTTCAGAAGGAATAGATGATAAGGAAACAAGGCTGTTTGCAAATGGTATGTTATCCATATACATATCGGTAGAGAAAATGGTTGATATTGATTATTTTACTAAAGAAGTAAAATCATATGCTGATTTTGTTAGAGCTTCGCCCCCCGCAGATAAAAATGGTAAAGTACTAATTCCAGGGGATAAAGAAATAATGACGAATAAAGATAGATTAGTAAACGGATTGCCAGTTGCGCCTCTAGTTTGGGAAAACATTAGACAAACAGCTGAAAAGTTGAGTATTCCTAAACTAGATAGATTTAAAAATGCAATTTTATAATTATATCTTTTTGTTATGAAAAAAATAGAAATATTGAAGTGGTTAGCCACCGCTACTCTTATAATTGGAACAGCTGTAAACTCTTATGGATATTATCCTGAAGGACCTTTGATATTAGCTTTAGGTGGATTTATATGGCTGATTGTTTCTATTATGTGGAAAGAATGGAGCTTGATTGTGACCAATGTTATTTTGACTATAATGGGTGTAGGAGGTGTAATAATTAAATACTACTTTAATTAATTTTTATTTTCTTCTTAAAAATTGAGAGAAATAACCATCATAATTCTTATTAGTATTATCATCATTTGATCCTAGTTTATTTACTTTGTAATTTAATTTCAATAACATCTCAATCATAGCTACAGCTGCCGAAACTCCCTCAATTATTGGAATTTGAAACTCCTTTTCTAATTCTTGAGTTAACCTCATAATACCTGGGCTGCAAAGAATTATAGCCTCTGCTTTATCTTCTAGCATTGTTCTTTTTATTTCATTTTTAAGCTTTAATAAGTTTGACTTTGACATAGTTTCTAAATCAAGAACTGGAACTTCTATTGAGTTTAAAGAAACACATTTATCATTTAAGCCATATTTTATTAGGTTATTCTTAATGGCCTCATTTGATCGTGATATTGGTGTTATTATAGAGAAATTTTTTCCAATAATATTAGCAATATAAAAAGAAGCTTCTCCAAGACCTAAAATTAATTTAGATTTAATACTTCTGGCTATATTTATTCCAGGATCTTCAAAACAAGTTATTATAAATGCATCAGATGTTTTGTTATTTTCAATTTCTTTAATTAAGTTTGTAACATTAACACTTTCATCATAATATCCATCAAACAAACTATCTTCAATGGCTTGCTTATTCATCAGAATTTTATTTTGGGATGACACTGTTTTAAATGCAGTAGCTTCGATTTTATTAGTCAATAAATCTGTTTTATAAGGGTTAATAATACAAATCTCAAAACTCAAGCTAATCAACGTTTTTTAGTTGTTATGATTGGTCTTCTAAAGACATTAAGTTCAGGGAGTTCTCCTATAAACTTTTTAATTTCGACTAATGTTGAATGTGCTGATGGCCCTTGTGAAAGAGAAGAGGTTCCTTGGTCAATTGTAAGCACGTTTGGGTTGCCGTGTATACAAAAACTACCATCATCAACAGGGTCATACCATGCACCTACTGGAAGAAAAATTACACCCTTCATAACTTCGCGACTAATTGTAACTCCAGCAAGGCATTTCCCTCTTTTATTATAAACTTCAACGACATCTCCATTTTTAAGATTTCTATATAAAGCATCTTGAGGATGAATTTTCAAAGGTTCTCTTCCAGATATTTTGTCTTTTTGACTTTCAGAACCATTATCTAGTTGACTATGTAGTCTATTTACTGGTTGCCCTGAAATTAGTTGAAGAGGAAAATCTTTTGCTACAGGTGACCCTAACCATTCATCTTGTTCAAGCCAAACTGGATGTCCAGGGCAATCCTCATAATTAAAATCAGCAATTGTTTGAGAAAAAATTTCAATTCTACCAGAAGGAGTTGGCAACGCATTAGTTATTGGATCTTTTCTAAAGTCTTCCAATAAAATAGTTTGTTGTTTAGGATATAACACTTCTTGGAAACCATTTTTCCAAAATTTGTCAAATTCTGGCAAATTAAAATTTGCTTCAGTAGCGCTTTCTCGAGCTTGTTCCCATAGATGCCTTAACCATTCATCTGTATTACGGCCTTCAGTAAATTTTTCTTTAATATTAAGCTTTTCAGACAGGCCAGAAAAAATCTCATAATCAGATTTAGATTCGCCTATTGGTTCTATTGCTTTGTGCATAGGAGATATTGTTTGATCCCAATGTCTAATAGCAATATCATCTCTTTCTAAAGATGTTGACGCAGGTAAAATTATATCAGCATGTCTTGATAGACTATTCCACCAGATTTCATTAACAATAATGGTATCAGGCTTTTTAAATGCTTTTGTCAGTTTTTTTAAATCCATTTGATGGTGAAAAGGGTTGCCACCTGCCCAATAGACTAATTTGATATCAGGGTATTTATAATTTTCTCCATTATAAGGAAATACATCTCCAGGGTTAAGGAGCATATCTGATATTCTTGCAACTGGTATAAAATCAGAAACTATATTTTTAAATTGGTTTAGTGCTGGCCATTTATGATATTGTACTGGGTTTCCTATTCCATTTTCTGCACTATAACCTAGTCCAAAACCTCCTCCAGGAAGTCCAATTTGTCCCAACATACAAGCTAACACAGTTATCATCCAATGAGGCTGTTCTCCATATTGCTGTCTTTGTAGTGCCCATGCGCCTGTTATCATGGTTCTTTTAGTTGAAATTTTTTTAGCTAAATTCTGTATAGTACTACTTGGTATTCCAGTTACTTTTGAAGCCCAAAAAGGCGTTTTGGCTTTTCCATCTGATATACCTTTTAAGTATTGAGTGAACTCTTCATAACCAGTACAGTATTTTTTTATAAATTCTTTGTTTACCATGCTTTCAGTTTCAAGAACAAAAGCAATGGCAAGCATTAATGCTGTGTCAGTACCAGGCCTGATTTTAATCCAATCAGCATTAGTTATTATGTCAGCTTCCATTTCCATTGGACTAATATTAATAAATTCAATGCCTTTTTTACTACAAGCTTTTAAATATTCCTTAGTAGTATGTTTCCCTACACCACCTGAAGTTACTTGAGAGTTTTTGAGTGGCAAGCCTCCAAACATTAATATCAGTTCTGAATTATCTTTGATATTATTCCAATCTGTGTGGGTATCTAAAAATTTTCTATAAGAGAGACCTATGACATGAGGCATTATTGTTTCACTTGCGGCATATGAATAAGTGTTAACTGATTTAGTGTAACCACCATAAGAGTTAAAAAATCTATGAAGTTGGCTTTGCGGGTGATGAAATCTTCCTGATGAACCCCACCCATATGACCCAGCAAAAAAAGCATTGTTACTATATTTCTTTTTAATCCTCTGCAATTCAAATGCAGAAATTTCAAATGCTTCTTCCCATGTGATAGCTACAAAACTATCAATGCCTCTTTTTTCTCTAGACCGTTTGTTAGCTATATTATCCTTGCTAGTAGACATTTCCTTTCGAATTTCTCTAAGGTAACCCTTTCTCACATGTGGCACTTTGATTCTTAAGTCATCATCAATGGCATCAATTATACCATTTGCTATCAAAGATGGGTCTTTATCTTTTTCGTAAGGTCGCATTCCAACCAATTTATTATCATCAACTTCAGCGTAATAACTACCCCAATGTGCAGAAGTAGGTTTTTTATTTTTAAATGACATATGTACCTCTTATATATTAAAGATAGTAGTCTTAAACTATTTAGTAAATTATATTTTTATCAAGAAATCGTGCTACGTGAACAGATTCTCTATTGATACCATCTTTAATCTGACATCTACACGATGTTCCATCTGCTATAACCGTAATATCTTCTTTAGTTTTCATTATCGCTGGAAACAGCCTTTCTTTAGCCATTTTCAAAGATATATCATAGGTATTTTTATTATAACCAAATGAACCAGCCATACCGCAGCAACTTGTATCAATTGTTTCAACTTTTAAACCTTCTATCATTCCAAGAACACTCTCAATTGGCTTTACTGCGTCAAATGCTTTTTGATGACAATGTCCATGAAGTAAAACTTTTTTATTCATTTTTTTAAAATTTAATTTGTCACATTGTTTTGATAGAAGTTCTTCAAAGGTGAAAGAATTATTTTTTAACAAGTTAATGTTAGGGTCATTAATTAATGCTGGTAATTCGTCTCTAAATGATAAAATACAAGATGGTTCAAGTCCGACCACTGGAATTCCATCTTTTAAATATGGAAGAAAAGTTTTTAATATAAGCTCACCTTCAGCTTTTGCTTTATCAATCAAACCATTGCTAAGGTATGTTCTACCACAACATAGAGGCTTTTTAGACACTTTAGGAGAGGGTAAAAAAGGATAGTAACCTGCAGCTTTTAGAACTTTAATGGCTGATCTTATGTTTTCTGGTTCAAAATAGCGACTAAACGTATCGACAAACATAATGACAGGCAATTTATTTGAATTTAAAATTATTGAATTAGGTAATTCATCATCTTTAAAGAAATCTTTTCTCCATTTTGGAAGAGGACGCTTGGATGTAAAGTCTAGAAATATCTCACTTAACTTTGCAACTCCAGGAATTTTATCTCGTAGGTTAAATAAACTAGGTATTTTTGATGCAATTTTTGCATAGTCTGGAAGGTAAGCAATTAATTTATCATGTAAGTTTAATCCATACTTTTGAGTTTTAAGATTAGTCAACTCAATTTTCATTTTTGACATATCCACACCAGTAGGACATTCACGTTTACAAGCTTTACAAGAAACACATAAACTCATTGTATCTGACATATGTTTACTAGTTAAAGCTTCTTCGCCTAATTGGCCAGATAATGCTAACCTTAAAGTATTAGCTCTACCTCTAGTAGAATCTTTCTCGTCACGAGTAACTCTAAAAGATGGACACATTACACCTCCATCCAATTTTCTACAAGAACCATTGTTATTGCACATTTCAATTGCGCCTTGAAAGCCACCAGCTTTTCCTGGCCAATCAGCCCAATTTAGTATTGTCGAAATATTTTCTGATGCATAACCTGGAGCATATCTAAATAGATTTCTGCTATCCATTTTGGGAGCATCTATTATTTTGCCAGGGTTGAATATGTTATCTGGGTCAAAAGATGTTTTAATAGTTCTAAATATATCGATCATCTTTTTTCCAAACATAACTTCGTTAAATTCAGATCTAACTATTCCGTCACCATGTTCACCAGAAAACGACCCTTGGAATTTTTTAACTAACTCACTAGCTTCGTTAGCAATATTTCTCATTTTACTTACATCATTTTGCAGTTTCATATTTAAAACTGGCCTAACATGTAAACACCCTACTGAAGCATGAGCATACCAAGTGCCTTTTGTCTCATATTTATCGAAGATTTTATTTAACCCGTCTGTATATTCTGCAAGATCTTTTAATTCGACTGCACAATCTTCTACGAAAGAAACAGGCTTAGCTTCATCTTTCATAGACATCATAATGTTTAATCCAGACTTTCTCATCTCACTAACTTTTGCTTGAAGATCATTGTCAATTACATCTACTACACCCCCAAGCTTACTTGACGATCCTTTCCACGTAAAACCTAATTCACCCATCATATCATGAAGCTTTTTTAGCTGAATATGATTATCATCCATTAACTCTTCAGCAAACTCGACAAGTAATAAAGATTTGGGATTACCTTTTACAACAGCTTCAACTGTAGGCTTAAACATATCAATTTTTCTAGCAAGACTGAGCATTGTGTCATCAACTAATTCAACTGCAATAGGATTTAATTTAACAATATGCTGAGCAGCATCCATTGCTTCATAAAAACTTGGGAAATGACATATTCCCATAATTTTTTGAGAAGGTAAAATAGATAATTTTAATGTTATGGATGATGAATATGCAAGAGTTCCCTCTGATCCAACCAATAAATGTGAGAGATTAATACCGTCTCCAACTTTACCATTTGGTCTTGAAGACATGGCATCTGGCAAAAGAGCATCAATATTATATCCACCAACTCTTCTTAATACTTTGGGAAATTTAGAAAGAATCTCATTTTGATTTTTGTTTGCTAGTTTTAAAAGTTTAGAAATAATTTTAGAACCTGTTTCATTTGATGAATTTAATTTATCAAGCTCAAGGTTTTCAAAGTTGTAAGTGGATCCGTCATATAATATTCCTTCAACACCTATAACATTATCTCTCATCATCCCGTATCGAATAGATCGACCACCACAACTGTTATTTCCTGCCATGCCGCCAATAGTTGCTCTACTGGAAGTTGATACATCTACAGGAAACCATAATCCATATGGTTTAAGAAAACGATTTAGTTCATCTAAAACTATACCAGGTTCAACAATGCAAAACATTTTATCTTTATCAAAATGTAAAACTTTGTTTAAATATTTTGAGTTATCAATAACAATTGCTTCATTAACGGTTTGTCCACACTGTGACGTCCCACCACCTCGTGGTAATAAAGGAATTTTAGTTTCTCTTGCTAAATTAATAGCTTCGATTATGTCCAATTTTGTTTTTGGTATTAATACTCCATAAGGCATCATTTGATATATTGATGCATCAGTGGAATATCTTCCTCTGGTAAAATCATCGTAAAAAACTTCTGAATTAATATTTTTTTTAAATTTTTTTAATAAATCTTTATTAGCACCGTCTGGCATATATATGACCTTGAGATTATTTTTAATTCGATATGGAAAGTATTTAATTATGAGTGTATATGTAATATAATTATAAAGATAATAATTTCAACAAACCATTAAAACAATAATAAGGATCCTTTTCTAAATGAATAACCCTAATTACAAGCCAGGAAAACATTTTTTACAACTACCAGGCCCTTCAAATGTTCCAGATAGAATTTTAAGAGCTATGGATTTTCCTACTATAGATCACAGAGGCCCAGATTTTAGTTTGTTAGCTCAAGATTGTCTTGAGGGCATGAAAACTATTTTTAAAACTAAAGAAAATGTCATTATATATCCCGCTTCTGGAACAGGTGCATGGGAAGCAGCTCTTGTAAATATAGTAAATTCTGGAGAATTAGTTTTAATGGTAGAAACAGGGCACTTTGCTTCTCTATGGGAAAACATGGCAAAAAAATTAGATATTAATTGTGAGTTCCTAAAAACAGATTGGAGAAGAGGTGTCGACCCTCAGGCTATAGAAGACAGATTAAAAAAAGATACAAATAATGAGATTAAAGCTTTATGTGTTGTGCATAATGAAACTTCTACAGGAAGTACATCAAGAATTAGTGAAGTAAGAAAAGCTATTGATAATGCAGGTCATGATTGCATTTTGATGGTTGATACAATCTCAGGTCTTGGTTCAATGGAATTTAAACATGATGAATGGGGTGTTGATGTAACAATTTCCGGCTCTCAAAAAGGTTTAATGCTTCCTCCAGGTTTGTCATTTAACGCTGTTTCTGAAAAGGCTTTATCTATATCAAAAAAATCTGGAATGAAAAGATCATATTGGGATTGGCAAGATCAAGTTGATTCTAATAAATTAGGATCATTTCCCTATACCCCAGCAACGAACCTACTTTATGGTCTAAAAGAGGCTATTAAAATGCTTCATGAAGAAGGGCTTGAAAATGTATTTAAACGTCATGATAGACATGCTGAGGCAACCAGAGCTGCAGTTCAAGCCTGGGGTTTAGAAGTTCTGTGTTTAGACGATAGAGATTTCTCAAGTGTTTTAACTGCTGTCCTTTTGCCTGAAGGATCTAATGCTGACGCTTTAAGAAAAATTATCTTAGAAAATTTTAATATGTCATTAGGAAATGGTCTATCTAAACTTGCCGGCAAAGTTTTTAGAATAGGTCATCTTGGAGATTTTAATGATTTAATGTTGATGGGCACTCTCAATGGTGTTGAAATGGGTCTGTCTCTTGCAGGAATCCCTTTTCAAAAAGGCGGATCACAAACTGCGATGCAAACCCTATTAGACAATAAATAATTCTAATAAGAAAATTTGAATAAAGGTGTATTTAGTTGAGCAATCTTAAATTTTTTCAGGGCCTTTTAAATTCTCTTTTTGAAAAGCCAATAAATAAATCAAAGTTTAGTTTTTTCTCAGAAAATAAACTGCCTGTGAGTTCTAAAGAATATATTGACAATGTTGCCACAGCAATGGGAGAAGTTTCAGCTCTTGGTCATGCAGAGATGTTGATGCAGCATTGTGAAAAATTAAATGATGATGAATTACTAAATTTCTTTCAATTACTTAATAGTAGTTATAATTTCGATAATGACAATCTTACTCTAAAACTAAAAAATTATACGGTTAGACAAAATTCTGAAAATCTAATTAATTTTTTAAAATTAGTAGAGCCTCAAAGACGCGAAATTTTTCGTAGGTGTAATGCAATTAGTAGAGGTACAATCAGATTAGTTAAACTAAGAAGCAGATTACTAAAATTAATTAAGAGGAATTCTGACTTAAATGCTGTGGATTTTGACTTGGTTTACCTATTTAAAAACTGGTTTAATAGAGGATTCCTAATTCTAAGGCCTATAAATTGGGAAACTCCAGCGCATATTTTAGAAAAAATTATTGCTTATGAAGCAGTGCATGAGATTAACTCATGGGATGAGTTAAGATCTCGTTTAGCTCCAAGTGATAGAAGATGTTTTGCTTTTTTTCACCCTGCTATGCAAGACGAACCAATTATATTTGTTGAAGTTGCTCTTATGAAAGAAGTACCTTCAGAAATTGATAGTGTGCTAAAAGAAAAAAGAGATATTTTAAAGCCTGAAGATACTAACATAGCCGTTTTTTATTCAATATCCAATTGTCAGAAAGGTTTGGCAGGTATTTCTTTTGGTAACTTTTTAATTAAACAAGTTGCTAATGATTTAAACTTAGAATTTAAAAATCTGAAAAAATTTGTAACTCTTTCTCCTGTTCCTGGATTAAGAAAATGGTTAAAAAATAAATTTCCACAATTTGATCTTAGGTTAGATAAATGTCAAAAACCTGAACATTATCTAAAGCTTCACGATGATTTAATGGATTATGCAGGTCAATATTTCATCAACTCTGACCGCCCGGATAAAATGCCTAATGATCCTGTCGCAAGATTTCATCTTGGAAATGGTGCATCTTTGGAGCAGATCAATTTTTTAGGAGATACTTCTGCTAATGGCATATCTTTATCGGGAGGTTTAATGGTAAATTATTTGTATGATCTTGAAAAAGTAGAACAAAATCATGAATTTCTGATCTCTGATAAAAAGATAAATATATCAAAATCTGCAAAAAAAGATTTACTTAAATATATGAAAAGTTCTAAGTTGCAAGCACTATAATTATTGATAAGGAAAAAAATGTTTATTATAAAATCTATTTTGGCTTTCTTGTTATTCTCCTTTATCTCAACAAGTAGCTTTGCAAAGCAAATATCATATGATTGCAAACCTAAAAGTGCTGCAGCAATAAGATCAGACGGAATTCAAGTCTTTAAAATTACTGGAAAAGAAAAATCTGTTGAGGTAATTATAAGAGATGGAGAAAATTTAGATCCAGGTTTTTTTCTTGTTAATAAGTCAAAATACGAAATACTTGATCTAGGCACTGGAAAAACTTACGCGTTTGATAGAAATGAACCTTGGACACATATTCAAGATATTTTTTTTATGAATGATAAAACGTTATCATTCGTGCTTTCAGCAAATGGTTCTATTACTCGATACCTTTGTGACGAAAATAAATAAAATTTTTAACAATCTATTATTTTCCAAAAATTTAAAAAACATCAAGTTAATTTTTATTCTAGTTTTTTTGATTATTGTTTGGAGTGTAGTCTGGCCTTTATTTCGTTTTGTTGTTCAAGAAATACCCCCATTGGTATTCAGGGTATCAGCAGGAATACCAGCAGCATTTTTACTTTTATTTCTTGCGAAAATTAATAGTCATAAACTTAGTATTCCAAAAAATAAGTGGAAACCTTTATTTTTCATAAGCCTATGTAACGTTACTTTATGGCAAGTGTTGATGCTATATGGTGTAAGTCTGCTAGGTGGAGGAAGGGCAGCCGTTTTAGGTTATACTATGCCCGTTTGGGCTGTTATTGTCGCTTCTATATTTGGATATGAGCGCATGACATTATCTAGTTTTCTTGCTCTTTGTTTAGGAGTTTTTGGAGTGGTTTCATTAACTTTTGGCATAGATTTTTTTTCTAACTGGATTGGTATATTAGTAATGCTAATGGCTGGTTTAAGTTGGGGTGTCGGGACTATGATACTGAAATATGGAGGATTAAATTATAATGGTTTTGTAATTGCAGGTTGGCAACAATTAATTGGTATTGTGCCTGTAATTCCATTTGCTATTCTATGGGATTTTGAAAATATAGGTAATCCTGATTTCAGACATTTTTTAGTATTAATATTTGCAGTGTTTTTTTCAAGTGCCTATACTTACTGGGCGTACTTTGTTGTGTTGCAAAATTTCACTGTCACCGTTACTTCTATATCTGTTATGATGGTTCCAGTTTTAGCTTTACTGATAGACACATTTTATTTAAATTTAGATATTTCTTATTACGATTTGATAGCTTTATTGTTAATTGTAATAAGTATTTTTGTTGCGGCTACAAAACCATTTGAAAACAAGAAGAAAAAATTGGAGTGATTATGTTTACCCATTCACAACTTATGAAATTTTGTACTGAAATATTTTTATCTTTAAAAATGGATAATGAAAAAGCCCATGATACGTCTGAAATCTTAATAGAAGCAGACATGATGAAACATTCTACTCACGGAGTTAGGTTATTACCGCTTTATATTAAAGATATTGAATTAGGAAATATGAGAGTTAATGGACAAGAAAAAATTTTGAAAGACACTGGAAGTTGTTTGACTTGGGATGGAAAATTATTGCCAGGCACTTGGCTAACAAAAAAAGCATTAAAAACAGCTGCTGAAAGGGCACAAAAGTTTGGTGTAGCAACTGTATCAATAAGTAATAGTCATCATAATGGAGCATTAGCCGCATATATGTTACCTATTGTAGATAAAGGGTTAATACCTATAATTAAAAGCTCTGTTCCTTCTTCTGCTACTGTAGCACCATTTGGTGGAACCAAAGCCTTGTTTACCCCAGATCCAATGGCAATGGCTTATCCAACGAATGATAATCCGGTCATTATTGATATAAGTGCATCTATTACAACTAATAATATGATATCTGACAAGATTTCCAAAAATGAGCTCTTTGATTTTGATTGTTTATTAACTTCTGATGGCTTGCCAACAAATGATCCTAATGAAGTAAGAAATAATAATGGTACAGTTATGCCACTTGGTGGAATGGAATATGGTCATAAAGGATATGGATTGGCTTTAGGTATAGAGGCGTTGTCTCAAGGATTATCAGGCTCTGGAAGAAGTAAAAAGCCTAAAACAATGAATTTATCTACTTTTATACAAGTGATAGATCCAGAAGCTTTTTCAGGGCTTGATTTTTTTAAAAAGGAAATGAGTTTTTTGGCACAGCAATGTTTGGCTAATCCTCCAAAAAACCCAAACCGAAAGGTAAGGTTGCCTGGACAAAACGCACTTAAATTTAGAAAAAAATCTCTCAAAGAAGGTATATCTTTAGATCAGGAAACAGTACTAATTTTAGAAGAAATTGCTGAAAAATTTAAAATTATTATTTAGAACCAACTTAGCGTCCTCTCCACTCACTGATTTCTCCAAGCAACTCTATAAGAGTTGTTAATTTTTCTTCACCATAACGTCTGTGAAGTGCTTTGAAGAAATTATCAATTTCAGGAGCAATCTTTTCAAGAGTGTCTTCACCCAGCTTAGTTATTGTAAGGTTTATTCTTCTGCCATCATTAGCGTCAATGAAACGTGAAATAAATTTATCATTCTCAAGTTTACTAATAATTCTAGATAAACTTGGAGCAAGAATACATGCATCAAAAGCCACTTGACCAGCATCAGAAGTTCCTTTTTCTCCTAATACTCTCAAAACTCGCCATTGTTGTTCGGTAAAACCATGTTTAGATAGAACTGGTCTAACTGACAGCATTAGTGCCTCTCGTCCTCTTAGCATAGCTATAGGGAGTGATCTACTGGTATCAGGATAGCTAATTTTATTTTGTTCTTCTTGCATTTTTTTAACATCTCCATAACAATTTAAACTGTAAACAAAAGCAATCTATTTTGACACATTAAAGAACTTAACATATTAAATACTTTAATATTCAATTATGAGGTAAAAAAAGATGAAAAACATAGCTAAAGAACAAATTTTAAATGGTGATTTATCTCTAGGTGTTGGATTAAGGCAAAGTAGAACTTCAGATATTGGAAAAATCATGGCTACTTGCGGTTATGATTGGCTATTTATTGATATGGAACATAATAGCATGAGTGTGGATATAGCGTCTCAAATTTCTGTAGCGGCTCAAGATGCTGGTATAACACCTATTGTAAGAGTACCTGACTTTGCTCATCATCACGCCACAAGAGTACTTGATTGTGGAGCTATGGGAATTGTGTTTCCCCATGTTGATGACGCTAAAACAGCAAAAAAGCTAGTATCTTATTGTTTGTTTCCGCCTCATGGTCATCGCTCAATGACAGGTGCTTTACCACAGTTAAACTTTGAACAGTTGCCAATACCTGAAGTAGCAAAAAAAATTAATGAGAATATGATAGTAGTTATAATGTTAGAAAGTCCAACTGCTATTGATAACGTTGAAGAAATAGCAGCTGTTGAGGGTATTGATGTGATATTGATTGGAACCAATGATTTATGTATGGAAATGGGTATCCCTGGAGACTATTCTAATCCTAAAATTAAAGACGCTTATTACAAAGTTATTTCAGCTTGCAGTAAATTTAATAAAACACCTGGCATGGGTGGTGTTTATGATGAAGAATTAATGTCTGAATATATTAATATGGGTATGAAATTTATATTATCAGGATCAGATCTGTCATTTATGATGGCTTCAGCTAAACAAAAATCTAAAAATCTGAGGTCTTTTTTGAAATAATACACTAATAATAAATTATAAGGAGTTTATATTATGAACGAGCCAGCCTTGTTTTCATCTTTTGAAATCAAATCTAAAATATTAAGAAACCGTGTTGTATTGTCTCCGATGTGTCAATATAAAGCTGAAAACGGAATGATTAGTGATTGGCATTCTCAGCATTATTCAAGATTTGCTTTTTCTGGACTTGGTGCTGCTTTTATTGAGGCTACTGGAGTTTCATCGCAAGGAAGAATTACACATGGATGTACTGGAATTTGGAGTGATGATCATATACAAGGCTTGTCAAGAATAGTTAATATTTTTAAAGAATATAATTGTATTAGCGGGATACAATTGGCTCATGCAGGTAGAAAAGCAAGTTTTCTTAGGCCTTGGGATGGAGCCAGCCCTATCACTAGTGATGCAGTAAAAGAAACTGCATGGGAAACAATTGGACCGAGTGCAATTCCAATAAATAATTCGTCACCTGTTCCAAAAGAGATGACAATCGAGGATATTAATAATCTAAAGGATGATTTTAAAAAAGCTGCTCAAAGAGCAAATAAAAGTGGGTTTGATATGGTTGAAATCCATGGCGCACATGGGTACTTGTTACATTCATTTTTTTCACCTATTTCCAATAAAAGAAATGATGCATATGGTGGTAATTTTGAAAATAGAATAAGGCTATCCCTTGAAATTGTAAAAGAAGTTAAATCTGTTTGGCCAGAAAATAAACCCATTTTTTATAGATTATCATCTGTAGATGGAGCGGAAGGCGGAGCAACTTTAGAAGAAAATGTTAAATTGGCAAAAGCATTAAAAGTTGCTGGAGTTGATGTTGTTGATTGTTCGTCTGGTGGAATAGGAGGATCTCCTGTTTTAACTAAATCTAAAATTATTCCTGGTTTCCAAGTTCCTTATTCTGAAAAAATTAAAAATGAAGCTAATATTAGTTCTATGGCTGTCGGTGCTATTATCGATGCTAATCAGGCTAATGAAATTATCTTAAACCAAAGAGCTGATTTAGTAGCTTTAGGAAGAGAGCTTCTCGCTGATCCTCAATGGGTTTATAAAGCTGCTACATATTTTAATTTAGAAAATGCTAAGTCATATCTTCCAGATAGTTATTCATTTTATTTATCTAGGAGAGACGAGTTTTTGGATCGTTCAGCTAAACCAGCTTAGTAAAAATCTAGGTTTTATTAAATTCGTAAAAATCAACAGGGTTTAAAAGTTTATTTTCTTGAGATTCTAAAGCACCTAATTTAGCGCTTTCTTGTGTATAATTTACCCAATCTGGGTCATTCCACATTGCTGCTCTTTTTTTCTCTCTATCATCTGCATTTTTATATACCCAGATATGCGTGTATTCATTAGGGTTACCTGTCTCAGTTGTTGCAAATAAAAGTGGGCTTCCTAGATTTCTCGACTGAGCAGGTTTTCCTATTTCTCTGTATAATTTTAGATGGGCTTTTATCATTCCCGGTTTACATCTATATGTTCTTACATCTAAAAGCATAATTTTCCCCAATTTAATTAAATACATTAAAATAATAACGTGATTGTGTAATAATGTAAAAGAAATAAAAAGTTGAGATTTTTTGGAGTGTTATTATGGAATTAGGAGAAAAAATTAATACAAATGAAAGGATTATAATAGAAGCTTCTAATGTAACAAGATATCTTGGTTATCCAAGAAAGGTTCCAATTTGGAGAATAAATTTTAAACTTCCTTTATATTGTTATGTCAGCAGGAACAAAGATAACTCAGATATTTCTTTAGAGATTGAAGATATGAGGGGCTTTGCAGTAATACCATCTTTGTCAAAAGAAGAAGCTTTGAAAAGGTTAAAAACAATCATCACAGAATTTAAAGTAGAAGGTAATGTTTTAAGAATATGAAAGTAATTTTTGTAGATGCAGATGCTTGCCCTGTAAAAGATGAGATTGTAAAAATAGCAACACGACATGGTGTTTTGGTAAATATGGTATGTAATGGAGGAATAAGACCTTTTAAAAATGATTTGATTAAATTAATAATAGTTAACGAAGGCGCAGATGAAGCTGATAAGTGGATTTATGATAATGTAAAACAAAATGATATTGTTATTACAGCTGACATACCACTCGCGGCAAAATGTATTGAGAAACAAGCAATAGTTTTAAAACATGATGGTAATTTACTAAATAAAAATAATATTGGCAATATACTTGCTACACGAGATTTAATGTCAGATTTGAGATCATTTGATCCTTTTATGAAAGGTGGCAATAAGCCATTTTCAAAAAATAATAGGAGTAATTTTTCAAATATATTAGAAAACTTAATATAATTTCTTTTTATTATACATTTAGAACTGTGTTTTAATTAAGTATTCACTTTTTGTTTGCTAATTTTTAAAAATTGTCTTATGTAGGTTATTAATTATCTTAGCCTAATTTAGGCAGTCAGTTTTTCTGACTAATACGATACGACTTCTTTGTCATTATATGTTCAATCTAGTCTAACGTGTTTTGATTGAACAACTACGCTCATTAACTGAGCAAATTACAAGGAGCAAAGAATGCCTAACGGTACAGTTAAATGGTTTAACCCAAATAAAGGTTTTGGCTTTATAGAGCCAGAAGGTGGATCTCAAGATGTATTCGTACATATTTCAGCAGTAGAAGCTGCTGGTATGAATACTCTAAACGATGGAGCAAAAGTAAGCTTTGAGTTAGAGACTGGAAAAAATGGAAAAGTAGCTGCAGTTAACTTACAGCCTTTATAAACCATTATAAAACACGATATTTAAAAAGGGCCTTTGGCCCTTTTTTTGTTTTTAAGATTTACTAGTGAATTTAATTTCTGTTAGGTTAAAGTTATTATTTTATTAAAGTAGGCAAAAAAATGAAAACAAATAAATTAACTAAAACGTATATGGAAAAAAGAATATCTCGATATTTAAATTTAGAGCCCTTACCTATTCAATTAGATGAGACTATTCCTCAAGCTGGAAAAGATATTGTTTATGCAAGGAAATTACTTTCAATTATAGGTTTAGATCCTGCTGAAGGTAAGACACCTATCAATTCTGGTGCACCTATTACTGGAGCAGGTGGAATAACAATAACTTTAGCTAAATGCCCTGCGGGCCAAGGGCCAGGTCTTCATAATCATTTAGCTACTTTTGAGACTTTTACTGTTTTAGAAGGTGAGTTTTTAATTAAATGGAATGATGACGGTTCTGAAGAATTAATTCTTGAAAAATATGACACAATTTCAATTCCACCAGGTGTTTGTAGATCATTTACTAATATAGGAAAAACTGAAGGTTTACTGCAAGTAATAATATCAGGTGGTGTTCACGATATGAATGATATTTCTTTTACCCCGCATGCAGCTCAAAAGATGAATGATATTCAACCTGATTTGTCTAAAAAATTTGAAAAAATAGGTTTTAAATTTAATGCTGGGATTTAGGTTTTTCATTATTGTTTAAAATTAGAAAGATAAACTCTCTTTATTCAGTTATTTTCGTTTTATTTTAATAATTATAAATCCTGCTATAATAATTAATGCTGCACCAGTGATCGTATTATCACTTGGAATTTCATCGTAAAGTACAAATCCCCAAAATGAAGCTAGCAAAACTGTTAGATAAACAAATGGTGCTGCAAATGAAGCTTTTATAACTTTCAAAGCTTCTATAAAAAGAAAATGTCCAATAGTAGCAAGTAAACCCAAACAGAACATTAGAAATAGATCAAAAATATCTGGTTGATCCCAGTAAATAAAAATGAATGGCAATGATAAAATTGTTCCACTTAAGGCAGTAAACAATAGTGTAGTTTGATTTGTATCTGACGAGTTAAGAAACTTGGTAGAAATTGTAAATAAAGCAAAACATATTGCAGCTAAAAAAGGAAAAATAACTGCAAAGTTAAAAGATTCATTGTTTGGGTTAGCAATTATTATAGCTCCTACTAATCCTATTAACACAACTAAAACTTGAAGAAATGAAATTTTTTCTTTTAAAATAAAGTAGGCTAGAACTGTTGTAATTACTGGGCCAATCATATAAATAGCTATGTTTTCGGCAAAAGGTAAATATGCTAATCCTGAAAACATAAAACATGTTGTAATTAAAAGTAGACTTCCTCTTAAAATTTGTAAAAAAGGAAAACCACTTTGTAAATAATTTAATGAATTTTTATTGAATAATAAAAGTAATAATAGTAATTGCGAACTATATCTTGCAAAAACAATTTGAAATGGATTAAAGCTTTGTCCCAATTCTTTTGCTGTTAATTCCATTATAGAAAAGAAAAAATATGTGCCTACTAATAGAAAAGTTCCTAATATGGTATTCGATATTTTTGTTTTAGAAATTTGTTTAAATGCATTTAACATTACTTAACATATTAAGCTTATACATTTATGGCAATAAAATAATGCTTTATCATGTTTAGCCTAATTTTTTTGATACTGAAATCCAAGATTTACGTCTATCAATATTATCTTTTGTAACTGTTATAAATTTTGTTTGTCGAAGCTTTTTCATGCTTCTAAAAAAAGTTGCACGCGGGTGAATATTTTTATCTAAAATTTCATCTAAAAGTATTCTTTTATTATTTTCTTTCATAAGTGATAGAATGTTTTCTAAAATATCTCTATCTGTAAAAGATAAAATATCCAATCCTACACTATTTTCTTTTTTCCTTAGCAATTCCCAGAGTTCAGAAAGAGATTGCTCTGTCTCTTTTAATATATTCTTAACTTCCATTTATTATCCCCAACCATAATTAATAAAACTATTAAATAATTTTACATTTATGGTTTGGATAGAAAAGAAATAGAAGAATAAATTTTAATATAAAAGGTGAAAAATGAGTTTGTTTTCTGTATTTAAGCTTTTCCCATCTAAATTTTTTTCTGATCATATTGAAATCAACTTAAGCATTTTATAAAAAAATCAAATTTAACATATCACCAAAAATATATAAAGTAAATGTTACTGATTAAATTAAATCATATATATCAATGTGATACAAGAAATGTGTTTTAAAAATCATAAAATTATAGATTTCTAAAGTTTATGCGTATATACCCACATAATGGAAAATAATGTATTATGTAATTGTGGTATTTTACGTCAATCATCACAAAAATTGACTGCTATTTATGATGAAGCTCTTAAATCAAGTGGTTTGAGAGTAACTCAATTCGCTGTTCTTAAAAATATTCATAAACTAGGTAAAACATCAATTACTGAATTAGACACTTATTTAGAACAAGATAGAAGCACAATAGGTCGAAATATTAGAATTTTAGAGAAGATCAAAGTTGTCTCTATCAATAAAAGTAGTGACAAAAGAGAATTTGAAATACTGATAACCAAATATGGAATTGAGTGTTTACAGTTGGCTAGAAAATCTTGGGAAGATATTAACATTAAAATATCTTCTAAATTGGGCAAAGAAAAACAAAAACAAATGATTGAAATAATGAATGTTATCCAATCTATCTAATGAATAAGGAGTTTATATCTTGGCAAAATCGTTCTTACTTTGGTGGATACAAATTGTAACTATTTGTTTCGCTATAGCGCTTATTTATACTTATGGTTGGTTTGAAAAACTTTATGAAGCAGATCAAACTAAAATTAGCTTTATTATTATCATCATTTTTGCCGGGGCATCTATAGCATCAGGATACATAAGCTTTAAAAGTAGTAAAAGTTATCTAAAATTAAGCAATTATATTTGGTTTGCTTCAGAAACCATGATAACGCTTGGGTTAATTGGTACTGTTGCTGGGTTTCTTTTGATGCTTAGTTCTGCTTTTGAAAACCTGGACGTTGGGAATATTGAAAATGTTCAAAAAGTAATATCGAATATGGCTTTAGGTATGAGTACCGCATTATGTACAACTTTAGCTGGTTTAGTAGGGAGTGTTTTAACTAAAATACAAATGGTTATTTTAGAGAATAATTTAGATAATGAATGATCCAAGGTACAGATCATCTTTTGGGTTTATAGACCTATTATTTAATATGTTAATAGGCTTTGTCTTTTTATTTATGCTTGCTTTTTTGTTAATTAATCCTGTAGCTAAGAAAGAAACTATTAAACCAAAAGCTGAATATTTTATTGAATTAGAATGGGATGGAGAAAAACCATATGATCTAGATGTTTGGGTTAAAGATAACATGGGGCACGTAGTGAGTTTTAGGAGACCTGATGATGCTTTAATTCATTTAGAAAGAGATGATTTAGGTACAATTAATGATACATATGTTGATCAAAACGGAAAAACTGTATACTTGAAAGAAAATAGAGAAGTTGTAGCCATAAGGACACCGGAAGCTAGATCTTATCTAGTTACAATTCATTTTTATAATGCAAGAAAATTTCCAGCACCATTAACCCATGTTTCTGTAAAACTTATAAAAGTAAATCCATACAAAGAGGAGTATCATAAGAAACTTTTTTTTAGCGAAGAAGGTCAAGAGCTTCCAGCTTTTAAATTTAGAGTGGATTACAATGGTATTGTCCATGTTGATTCTACTAATGAATTAATTATTGATGGAGAAGTCATCAGGAAAAAAGGGGGTGCTTAATGTTAGATTTTTCAGTTAGTACTGGTCAATTAATTCTTATTTGGTCATTTGCTGGTGCTGTATGTTGTTTGCCTTTTTTTACTAAAAATATATGGCAAAGATTTTTTACGGTTCCAGTTATTTTCATTTCAATTTGGTTAAGTTTTTATACTAATTATGAATTCATTGGTCGTCCCATGGATGATAGGCCTCCAGAAAAATTTGTATATGAGCATCATGCGGTCATTTATGAAAGGAATGGGGATAGATTAATAATACTTTGGGCCTTAAAGGATGGGATTAATAAATTATTTAGATTTCCATGGACTGAACAAAATGAAGAAGCATTGGATCAAGCTAAAAGAAATGCAGAAAGATCTGGTATTCCTCAAATGGGAGAAATTATAAAAGAAGATCCAGTTGAGAAAAGATCCCGTAATAATGAGTTTACTTTAAAAACATATAGATTTCCTTTTCAGGAAATGATGCCTAAGTAATTCTTTATAAAAGATTTTAAGAAATTTGTTTTATATATTTGCTTAATATTGGTTGAATAGTTTTAGACATTGTTGAGAATGAATTTTTCCAAAGTTCAATTTTGTTAGTCATGTCGTGTCCAGTCAGAAGGAGTGTGCCAAATGGTCCAACAATATCAATAAAGTTTATTAATTGTTCAGTTACAGCTTTTTCGTTACCAATAATAATGAGCTCTTTAGCCTTTTTCATTGCGTCAGGTAATTCATTTTTTAACTTTATATTTTTACCTAAAGTACCAGATGCAAGTTTACCTACAGTATTTAAATATAAAAAATAATGAGAAAAAACTCCATCAGGATCATTCATTATTTCTTCAGTTTCATCATTGCCTGAAGTAATTAATACACTTCTACCTACTCTCCATTTTGTAAAATCTGCAGTTTTCCCAATATTTTTAGCACCACTTTTATAAGTAGGCCAATGTGTTGCAATATCTTTTGCCTCAATAAAGTTCCCAGATATAGGAATCCAACCTTTTTCACCAGCAAGTTTTGCCGTCATAGAATTTGGATTTTTTAGAGAGATTGCAATTTCTGGATGAGGAGTTTGATATGGTTTTATGAACTCTCCAATCCCTAACTCTTTCACAATATTATTGTTAAGAGAAATATCTAAAAACTCACCCTTATAATTATAACTTTTATTTTCAGTCCAAAATTTCAAAATGGCTTCGACAGATTCTATCATTGTAATAGCTCGTGATCTTCCGTCCATATTGTCAAATAATTCCCAATCACTTACAAGACCACCAGCACCAATACCTAAAATAAGCCTTCCTTTTGATAAATGATCAAAAAGGCTAGCTTGACCAGCAACAATAGCAGGATGTTGTTGAGGAAGTGAAATAACACCTGTTCCAAATTTAATATTTGTAGTTTCCGAAATTAATGAAGCATTAAATATTAATGGAGAAGTAACGGGTTCTCCTGTAGAGCTATAATGTTCCCCCATCCATGCCTCTGTAAAACCTAATTTTTCTGCAAGAAGAATTAATTGTCTATTTTCTTCAAAAGATACGCCAATATCCTTTTTTGCAGGATGAAGGGGCATCATAAATAATCCAAGGTTTAGCATTTAAAAAACTCCTCAAAGTATTTATAGTAAGTTATGAAGTAAGAAGTGTGAAGGATTTATTATTATTAACAAAATTTTTCAGGTCCTTCCCATTGAGCGATAGAGTACCTATCTCCATGACACCAACCTACAGGTAATATATCTTCAATTTCTTTGATTTGGTTCTCTGATAGTTTAAATGAACCACCGACAGCATGTTCTTTTAAGTGTTCAACAGATCTTGTTCCAGGAATAGTAATAATATTATTACCTTTTTGAAGAAGCCAAGCAATTGATAATGAGGCTGTAGATATTTTATAGTCTTTGGCGTATTCTCTTATTTTTTTAGTTATATTTGTATTATAATCTAAGTTCTTACCATTAAATCTAGGGTTTGCTCTCAAAAAATCAATTAATTGTGCTTTTTCCTTTGTTGGAGGGTTGTCGGTTAATAAACCTCTGCCTAGAGGAGAAAATGCTACAAGGCTTGTGTTATTTTTTTTTGTTGCCTGTAACAGTCCTAATTCAGGACTCCTAACGCTCAAAGAATATTCATTTTGAACAGCCGCAACAGGGTGTATCTTAGAGGCTCTTTCTAAAGATGAGGGTGCAATTTCAGAAAAACCAAAATTTTTTATTTTTCCTTCTTTAATAAATATTTTTAAAGTCTCTACTACTTCCTCAATTTCAATACTTTGATCCCTTCGATGTATATAAAAAAGATCAATACATTCTAAGCCTAATCGTTTAAGGCTATTAGTAAGTTCTAGTCTAAGATGACTTTCTGAATTATCAAACTCTCTTTCACCAGTTACTGAGTTTTTTGAAATTGACGCTTTTGTAGCTATTTTAAATAAAGAATTTTTTTGTTTACCTTGTTTTAACAAAAAATTGCCTATTACAGTTTCAGATTGCCCCATTCCATAAACATTTGATGTATCAATATGATTTATTTCAAAGTCCAATGCACTTGAGAGAATATTATGCGAAGATTTTTCATCAGTCTTTCCATAAAAATCTGTAAATGACATAGCTCCAATACCTACAGCGGATATGATGGTGTTAGTATTACCTAATTTTCTTTTTAACATCTAAATTCTTTCTGCATCTAAAAACTTAAAACTATAGATCCTGTTGTTAATCTATTTTCCATTTTATGTTGGGCTTGTTTAATGTCATCAATTGGTATTATTTCACTAATATTAACTTTAATTTCTTCTTTATATAAAAGATCAAATAAGTGATTTGCATTTTGTTGCATATCATCATGTTTCTTTATAAATGTATTCAAACCTCCAGTAGATATTGAGCCTGATATTGGTCTTATAGTGTTTAAATCTATTGGACCTATTGGGCCTGAAGAAACTCCAAAACTAACTAATCTCCCTTTTGGTGCCAGGCATTTAAGTCCTGATGAAAACGTATCTTTTCCAACAGAATCATATATTACATCAACTCCTTGATTGTTTGTGATTTCTAAAACTTTCTCTTTAAAGTCTTCTTCTAAATAATTAATCGTGTGATGACATCCATTTTGTTTTGCTATTAGTTCTTTTTCTTTAGTGCT
This sequence comes from uncultured Rhodobacterales bacterium, assembly GCA_964519035.1. Classification (GTDB taxonomy): domain Bacteria; phylum Pseudomonadota; class Alphaproteobacteria; order Puniceispirillales; family Marisalimonadaceae; genus CAJJBL01. The sequence continues at coordinate 68,660 of CAZFKZ010000004.1, forward strand.
AACTGTTCCAATTACAGTTGCCCCAATTTTATTTGCCCATTGACATAATATTTGTCCAACTCCTCCAGCAGATGCATGCATTAGTATCACTTGACCTTTTTTTAATTCATATGAAGAGTTTAGTAAATATTGAGCTGTTAAGCCTTGTAAAGTTGTTGCTGCTGCAATTTTTAAATCAAAATTTTGATTTAATTTGATTATCTTATTTTCTGGAAGATGCATTATATTTGAGAATGATCCTAAATTCATGCAATGGGTTACCTTATCACCAACTTTAAACTTAGTAACTTGTGACCCAATTTGGATTATGAATCCTGACGCTTCCATGCCCATGATAGATGGAAGTGTTTTAAGAGGATAAGTCCCTTTTCTTTGATTGATGTCTATAAAGTTTAATCCAGCATATTCATGCTTAATTAATACTTCATTAGAATTAATATCTCTTAACTCAGATTCTTCAATTTTCAAAACATCAATTGAACCCTGCTCATAAATTTTAACTACCTTTGATTTCATATTATTCCTTCAATAAATGATTAATTAGGAAATTACCTAATATATCCGATCCTCCTTCAGTGCCGAAAGATTCTGGATGGTATTGTATTCCATAAATAGGATATTTTTTATGTTTGATTGACATTATTTCATTGGTTTCATTCATATTTTTAAAGTTAGTGTTAATAACTTGTTTATCTTCATCTTGTGAAACAGCATTAATTTCTAAACAGTCTGGTAATGTTGTTGAGTCTACTATGAGCGAATGATATCTCATTATTTCAACATTTTGAGGAATATTTAAATGTAGTCCTTTGTTATCATGTGTTAAAAAAGAAGTTTTTCCATGCATTGGCTCTTTTGCGTGTATTATGTTACCTCCAAAGGAATGAACTATACCCTGCATACCTAAACATATACCTAGTAATGGAACTGTTGGTCCAAATCTTAAAATAGTTTCTTCACATATACCAAAATATTTTTTTTTATCTGGAGATCCTGGTCCTGGAGAAATAATGATTTTATCAGGCTTTAAATTTTTAATATCATTTAAATTAATTTTATCATTTCTTTTAACAATAATATCATGCTTTGAATTAGATAATTGTTTATTTAATATTTCACCACAACATTGATAAAGATTGAAAGTAAATGAATCATAATTATCAATAATTAAAATTTTCATTTTGTTTTCTTTTCAAATTGTTTAAGAACTATTTTCATAGCTTCTAATTTTCTTTCAATTTCAATATACTCTTTCTCAGGATCTGAATCATAAACGTTTCCTCCGCAAGTTTGGGCATATGCTTTTTCTCCTTTTATAAATAAAGATCTAATAGGTATTGCAAAAGTACAGTCTCCATTAAAGCCAAATTGACCAATAGCCCCTCCATATGGACCTCTACCTTCTGGCTCAATTCTATTAATAATTTTCATTGCCTCAATTTTAGGTGCTCCAGATAAAGTTCCGGCTGGAAAGTTTGCTGATAATGCTGAAAACATATCTTCATCTTCTTTAATAATTCCTACAATTTCAGAAGATATATGTTGAACATGAGAATATTTTTTTATGTCCATTAAGCTTCTTACTTTTACAGTTCCAAATTTTGCAACACGTCCAATATCATTTCTATGAAGATCAACTAACATATTATGTTCTGCAATTTCTTTTGGATCGTTAAGAAGCTCTCGTGCGAGTTTTAAATCTTCAACTTTGTTCGAACCTCTTTTATTGGTTCCAGCTAATGGAAATGTTTCCATTTCTCCATTTCTTAGTCTAAATAATAGTTCTGGAGATGCACCAATTATTTTTTGATCATTAAACTTCATATAGTACATATGAGGGGAAGGATTAAGTTCTCGTAATTTAGAATATATTTCTGAAGTGTTTCCTTTAATATTATAATAACTTTTAAACCCAACTTCACACTGAAATATCAACCCATTTTTAATATCTTCTTTTATTTTAAGTACAGCTTTCTTGTGATCATCTTTATTCATGGTATTACCAAGGAATTCACATTCCACATAATCATCTGTAATATCTTTTTTATTTAAAATATCTTTTAAGTTTTCAATTTGGTTTTTTTGGTAATAATAGTAAAAAATTTCACCTGTCATTTGATCAAATACTAAACCATCAAGATATACTCCAAATTTAAAGGTTTCAAAATCTTCATTTTTTTTTATATTTAAATCATCTTCAAAAAAATTGATACTGTCGTAGCTTATAAAACCAACTAATCCTCCAGCATACTTCCTTGATATAATATTTTGAGGAACTATAGTACGTAGCGTAAAATAAGGATTTTCACATTTATACTTTTTTTCAGTTTTCTTTAATGTATCACTTATCGATAATTCATTTCTTTTGTTTGAAGAAATTAAGTACCTTGGGTCAAATCCAATAATATGAAATCGTGATACATTACTTTCTTCACCTAATGACTCGAATAAAAAGCAATTATCGTAATTATCTTCTATTTTTTTAAATATTGAAAAAAAATTATAATCGTCACCTAATTTAATATATTTAGGTTTTCCTTCAATTACGATTTTATCTGGTATAGCCTCATTCATTTTTTTCATTCTTAATAAGTTTTAATTTTTGTAAAATAGGAATTTTTTTTTCAAATACTTTTTCTTTTTCTAAGGCATTTGCCCCTCGTGTAACAGTAGCAATGCCTACATTTAAAATTTCTGATATTTCTCTATGTTTTCTTCCTTGCATTAAAAGCTGAAATATTTTAATTCGATTTTCTAATTCTTTTAACTCTTTCCTTGTCAATAAAGCTTCTAAAAATAAAGACATATCTTTTTTATTATTAATTGAAGTAAGTATTGTATTTAAAAAGTTATAATTTTTCATGTACTAGTACATTATTTTATTTGTTAAGTTATTATATTCATTAAAAAGGAAAATGATATATTATATGGCTTTTAAATTTCCAGCAGAAACTTTACCGTCTTTGCCGTCTTCAAGTTCATATTGTATTTTTTGATCTGGTTGTAATGTTGTCATTCCAGCAGCCTGAACTGCACTTATATGGACAAACACATCTTTATCTCCACCTTCAGGCTCAATAAACCCAAAACCTTTTGTTGGATTAAACCATTTTACTGTTCCTGTAGCCATTTTATTTCCTTTTCTTTGCTTAAACTTTTTAAAGCATTGTAGTTGATATAAATATTTACTTTAAAATATCCAAGATACTTTATTAACAAATATTATGATATTTTATCTTCATCTAACATCACCCAATAATCATATTAAATATAATTTAATTAAGCAAGCTTTGAAATATCAGCTATATTCGTTTTCTTTTGCTTTAATAATTGAACTCACCGCGGTGTTATATGGGGTCTCAAAGCCTAATTCTTTTCCTAATGTTACTACCATTCCGTTAATAGCATCCACTTCAGATAATCTTTTTGCTTCTACGTCTTGAAGCATTGATGGCTTTGAGTCTAACAGATTTTTGCCAAAATCTGTTATGTACTTGACTGTATCACCAAAAGTGAAATTAACGTTTTTAATATCTCCCATTTGTTTTGCTTCTAAGGCACATCCCTTAGCTATATTGAACATATGCTCATTATTCATAACTTCTCCAAGAGTTTTACCAAAAATTGAACAAGATCCACTGTAAGCTACGTTACATACAAATTTTTCCCAAATTAATTGTTCTATGTCTTCAAAAGCTTTTGCGTTAAAACCTGCATCACACCAAATTTTAACTAAATCATTTAATCTTGGAGTTATTCCTCCATTCATTTCACCAATTCTGATCATACTCATGTTATTGTGGTGAGCATGGCCAGGGCCTAACATTGATGCTCCAAAACCTTGTGCTACTCCCAACAGAATATTATCAGTAGGCATATATGAAGCTATTCTCTCACCTGCACCAAGTCCATTTTGTATTGTTAATATGATGGCTTCTTTGGAAATTATTTTGCTAAGTTTAGATGCAACCGTTCCAACTCCGGAAGCTTTAGTAGCTATTATAAAAAGATCACAGTCTCTAGCATCTTCAATACTGTTAGAGACTTTTACATTTTTAACAACATTATCGCCGCTAAAACCTGATACTCTGAGACCATTCTCTCTAATGGCATTTAGATGATCTTCCCATAGATCTATTGCTAAAACATCATTATTATTCCTAGCAAGAAAGGATGCATAAATTGATCCCATTGCTCCAGCGCCTAAAACAGCTATTTTCATTTTTAATCTCCTTATAAATTACTTTATAAACGTTCCATTATTAAGTTCTTTCATTGCATTATTTAACTCTTCTTCTGTATTCATAACGATTGGACCATGCCAAGCAACAGGTTCCTTAATAGGAGTTCCTGAAATTAAAAGAAACCTTAAACCTTCTTTACCAGATTTAACTTTAACCTCGTCCCCATTATCAAAAGTTATTAATGTTCGATTTCCTGATAAATCTTTAATTACAAAATCCTCATTTTTATATGATTTTTCTAAATTTATACCATCTGGTATTGAAGCGTAATTAAAATTTCCAGATCCTTCAAATATATATGCAAAGCAATTATTATAAGTTGAGACTGGTATAGTCTTATCTTTATTTGGCGGAACATAGATATCTAGATATTGTGGCGCAGAAGCAATGCCAGTAACTTTACCTTTATAACCTTTATACTCCCCTGCCATTATTTTTATTATAGTTCCATCATCATCATAAAGTTTTTTAATTTCCGAGCTCGTAATGTCTTGATATTTAGGTTCTGTCATTTTAAGATTTGAAGGAAGGTTTGCCCATAATTGAAAGCCATGCATTTGCCCTTTTATATTTCCTTTAGGCATTTCTTGATGAAGGATACCTGACCCAGCAGTCATCCATTGAATATCACCTTCATATAATTGGCCATTATTACCAAGGCTATCAGCGTGTTCTACAGAACCTTTTATAATATAAGTGATTGTCTCTATTCCTCTATGAGGATGCCAAGGAAAACCTTTTATATAATCATTAGGATTATTATTTCTAAAGTCATCTAGTAATAGAAAAGGATCAAATTGACTAGTATCACCAAAGCCAAAAGCTCTATTTAAGTGAACTCCAGCACCTTCTAAGACAGGCTTTGATGAAGTAATATCTATTATGGGCCTAAAAGTCATCTGATATCCTCAAATTTAAATCTATTACAGATTAAACTTAAAATTTAATATATAATTATAACAAGTTACTTCTTATTACAGACAAATAGAAAAGAAAAAGTAATATAATTCAAATTAATTTTAAAGTTTAAATTTGAGAAATTTCTAATGTATTATGATCCTTCTTTAAACCTTTATAAAAATTTTTTACTATTATCAACTGATCCCTTTTTTTTTCTGATACTTGGGACAGCTGTTTTTTGTGTGGCTATTTCCAAATCTGGTTTTGGAGGTGGGTTAGGCGGTTTGGGATTTCCAATTATGGTATTAGTATTACCTCCTAAGTTCGCCTTGGCTGTTTTTTTGCCTTTAATTATTTTAACTGATATTTGGGTTGTATTTTTATGGCGTAAGTTTTTCTTGTTTCATATTTTGTGGATGATGGTCCTTGGTGGAGTTATAGGTCAGTTAGCTTGTTGGTTTTTTTTTAACCATCTTAATGATAAATCAATTTTGATTTTAATTGGTCTTATGGCATTAATTACTTCTTCAAAGTATTTTATTACAAAATTGTTTAATAAAGAAAAATCTTATCAAATAAAAAATCTCATTAAACCAACTATTGTAAGAGCAATGGGGTGGTGCTCATTATCAGGTTTTGCAAGCTTTATAGCATGGGCTGGTTCAATTCCAGCTCAAATATTTTTATTACCAATTGGAATTGACCGACGTAAATTTGTAGCCACTATGAGTTTTTATTTTTTTTTTATAAATATAACAAAAATACCTTTTTTTATAAACTTAGAAATTGTTAATTATGATAGTCTTTTTTTAAGCATGATTTTATTACCAGTGTTACCTCTAGGTATAATTTTTGGTCAATGGTTGAATTTAAAGATCTCTGACAAATTATTTTATAATATTAGTCATGTGGCTTTATTTTTGTGTGGAACTAATTTAATAATGAAACAAATTTTTTAGGAGAGATATAATGGAAAGTGAAATTTTCAAAAAAGGCATAGCTAAACGAAGAAAAGTTTTAGGAGATGCATATGTAGATAAAGCTCTTGCTTCAGCAGACGAGATGGGAGCAGACATGCAGAAATTAGTTACTGAGTATGCTTGGGGAGAAGTGTGGAATAAAGAAAACTTGTCTGACAGGGATAGATCACTTGTAAACCTTGGCATGATAGCGGCCTTAAATAGACCTCATGAGTTTAAACTCCATGTTAGAGGTGCAATAAATAATGGACTTACAAGATTACAAATTAGAGATGTTGTTCTGCAAATAACAATTTATTGTGGAGCCCCTGCAGGCTTAGACTCTTTAAGGTTAGTGAGAGAAGTATTCAAGGATTTAGATGAAGAAAAATCTTAATTGATATAAAACTGAATAAGAAATGGTTTAAATATAATACGTGATTGTTTTTGTTATTTAAGTAGACATGAGTATATGGACAAAGAAACTAAAATAAATAAATCTAGCATTGATGATACGACTCTAAATGAGACTAGCTTTAAAAGTTTATATGGTCTTACGCCTGAAGTTGAAAAAGCTATTACCCTTGCAATAAATAAACAAAATAAATTACGTTTAAAAAAACTAGTTCAACCACTTCACCCAGCTGATCAAGCTGATTTGTTAGAGAGATTGTCTAAAATTGATCTTAATATTTTTCTTGATTTACTTGGTAAATCTCTTGACCCTGAAGTTTTGGTTTATCTTGACAATGATGTTCAAGAAGATGTCATCGAACACATTGGGCCTAGAGCTCTTGCAAAGGCTTTGCCTGAATTAAATAGCGATGATGAAGTAAAAATATTACAAGACTTAGTAGAAAAAGATAGAGATGTAATTATAAAACAATTACCTGTTGCTGATAGGATATTAGTAGAAGAAGCTCTTTCTTTTCCTGTGTCGTCTGCGGGAAGGCTTATGCAAAGAGAGTTTCTTGCTTTTCCAAGTAATTGGAAAGTTGGTCAGACTATAGACCATATGAGAACTCAAATATATGACGAAGAAGATAATTTTTATTCTATCTATGTAGTTGATCCTGCCCATAGACTATTAGGTGTCATATCTTTATCTAGATTACTGTCTTCTAAAAGGCCTGTTAGACTTCATGAATTAATGGAGAGTAATCCACGGAGTGTAAAAGTTGAAACCGATCAAGAGGAAGTTGCTCTTCTATTCCAACAGTATGGTTTAGTAAATATGCCTGTGATTGATCAAGCTCAAAGATTACTTGGTGTTATAGTTGTTGACGATATTGTGGATGTTATTAACGAAGAAGCTGAAGAAGATTTATCAGGTCTTGCTGGAGTGAGTGATTTTTCAATAAGATCCTCTTTTATTGAAACGGCAAGGGGAAGATTTTCTTGGTTAATATTAAATATGTTTACTGCTATTTTAGCGTCCTCAGTTATAAGTTTGTTTCAAGAAGAAATAGAAAAACTTGTTGCTTTAGCAGTCTTAATGCCAATAGTTGCCTCAATGGGAGGAAATGCTGGGACACAAACTGTTACTGTTGCAGTAAGGGCGTTAGCTACGAGACAATTGAATTATAGAAATTTACAAAAATTTGTTTTAAGAGAGACTTGGGTAGGTATAATTAATGGTGTGTTGTTTGCCTTTTTTTCTGCTTTATTAGCTTATTTGTGGTTTGGAGATGAGATGATAGCAATAGTTATGGCTTTAGCCATGATTGCAAATTTGGTTTTTGCTGGTATTTTGGGAACATTAATCCCTCTAACATTAGAGAAGTTTAAAATAGACCCTGCAATATCTAGCTCTGTGTTTTTAACTACAGCAACAGATATTATTGGGTTTTTTACTTTTTTAGGTTTGTCGGCATGGATAATTTTATAATTATAGGCATATAAATTGACATACCATTTAAAAAAAATAGCAGTTGGAATAGAAACTATTGAAAGGCTTCGCATTAGACAAGAAATGGTTTTTAAAGATTATGGAAAAATAATACATACAACTAGAAATATGCCTAAACAAAAGGATCAATTAATTAAAACAGGTTCAATTTTTTGGATTATCAAAAGAAATGTATTAGTTAGGCAAAAAATATTAGATATTATTTCAGTTATCAGAAGCGATGGTAGTAAAGGTTGCGAAATTGAGTTAGACAAAGATTTAGTAAGAGTAATTCCAACACCTATGAGACCTTTCCAAGGTTGGAGGTATTATATGGCTGTTGATATTCCACCAGACTTAAATTTAAGTAACTTAGAAAATGAAGATTTGCCTGAAAAAATTAATTCTGAGTTAATAAAATTAGGATTATATTAATTAAAAATTGTAAATTTATATTTCAATTATTATTTATAACTTTATAGTTCGCAATCTATTGTAAGTATAAAATTTTTGGATAGAGTAAGAATGATTCCTAAACTATTAAATCCTAAACTTATAGCATTTTTTCTAGTGCTATTAGTTAGTGTAGTTTCCTATAGGTATCTTGTGTCAACTAAACCACAAGCACAACCTTTAAAAGTGGAAGAAAAAACTTTCTACGTTAATGTAGTTAAAACTAGAAAGTCAGACCATTCTCCAACTTCTGATGCATTTGGAAAAATTGTTTCTTCACGAAGAGGTGATCTTCGTTTTGGCGTTTCTGGAAAAATTGAATATATATCAAAATCTTTCCTAAATGGTTCATTCGTTAAAAATGAACAAGTTTTAGCAAAGCTTGATCAAAAACGTTACCTACTTGAAATTGAGAGACTTAATGCAGAAACACAAGAATTAAGTAAGCAGTTAGAGATTCGTAAAAGACAAGTTAAAAGATATAAGTCCATGTTAATAAGAAAGGTTATATCTCAAAGTAAATATGATAATGAATTAATACTTTTTTCAAAAAATAACTCTGATTATATAAGATCTAAAACAATTCTAGAAAAAGCAAAAGAAGATCTTTCTGACACTATTTTAAAGGCAAAATTTAATGGACGATTATATAATATAAAAATTAATAAAGGACAGTTTATTTCTAATAATGAAAAAATAGCTGATATTTTTTCTATTGATGATTTAGAAGTTGAATTTGTAGTTCCAGCAAAAGTTTATTCAGATGCAAAAGTTTTAATAGGCAAGTCAATTGAAGTAATATGGGAAAGTGGAACAGATTCTCTAAAAAAAATTACAGCAATTATTGAAAGAACTGACGGTAAAACTATCGAAGAAGAGGGTGGTGGAAAATTATTTGCTAAAATTAACCAAAATCTTAATCAAAATGATTATATACCTGTAGGCACATTTGTTCGTATAAATTACCCTCTAGGAGACTTTAAAGGGCTATTTAAATTACCTGAGACTTCTTTATATGGTGATAAAGTTTATATAGTTAAAAATAATGTTGCTAAAAAAAAGACAGTTTCTCTTAAATATAAAGGTTCTGGATATGTTTTGGTTGAAGGAAATCTTACTGATGAAGACTTAATAATTTCCACAAGAATACCAAGTAATCTTCATAATAAAAAAGTTTCAGTATTAAATTAATTCAAGATAAAAAATATAAATTTCAGGTGTGATTTAAATGCAGTTTAAAGAATCAGGTTTTTTAAAGTTTTTTGTAGAGCATAGAACTTCTGCTAACATTATTATGATTTTAATGATTGTGATTGGACTTTTGTCAATTGGAAAGCTTAATAAGCAGTTTTTTCCTGATTTTGATGTTGAAGTAGTAGCTGTTTCCATAGACTGGCCAGGAGCAACTGCTGAAGAGATTGATCAAAATATTGTTCAGTTATTAGAACCTGAGTTAAGACCTATTTCTGGGGTAAAAAAGGTTTCATCAAAATCTGTTGAAGGTCTTGCGCTCACGCAAGTTGAATTTAATTACGGCCACAATATGCAAAAAGGAAGAACAGATATAGAGACCGCTGTATCAAGAATTAACTTTCCTGAAAAAGCGAACAAACCTAAAATAATTATTGGTGAGTTTTTTGATACAGTCACTAGAATTGTATTATCTGGAGACGTTACGTTATCTCAATTAAGAGAAAAATCAAAAGAGCTAAAAGAAGTCTTTCTTAACTCTGGAGTAGATAAAGTTGATATTCAAGGCCTTCCAAAAGAAGAAATACTAATTGAGATTTCACAACTTGAAGCAGCTAGGCTGAAACTATCTTTTAACCAAATAGCAAATCTAATTAAACTTGAAACTCAGGATGTGTCTGGAGGTAGTTTTGCAGACGGATCTTTAATGGTTAGAACTATTGGAGAAAAAAGACTTGTTGAAACTTTTAAAAAATTAGAATTAAAGAACTCTAGTTCAGGTGGAAGGGTAATTCTTGGTGATATAGCTCAGATAAAATCAAGTGTTGAAAAAGGCAGTATTTTAAAATTTGTTGATGGTAATCCTGCTGTAGAATTATGGATTAGAAGAAGTAAAACCAGTGATGCTCTTGAAGTTTCAGAAAATGTTGAAAAAGTTATTTCTAATTCAAAAAACATTATCGGGAGTACTATTAAGGTTGAAACTTATAATACTGCGGCAAATCTGATTGAAGAAAGAATAGCTTTATTAGTTAAGAACGGACTAAGCGGTCTTTGCATAGTTTTAGCTGTTCTATTTTTATTTCTTAGCCGTAATACAGCAATTTGGGTTGCTCTTGGTATACCAATTGCCTTCTTGGCAACTTTTGGTGTTATGTTTGTTTCAGGACAATCAATCAACATGATTTCTTTGTTTGGGTTAATTATGGCCCTAGGAATTGTAGTTGATGATGCAATAGTTGTAGGAGAACATTCTTCTTATCTAAAAACAAAAAGAAAACTCGATAGCTCCAAAGCTCCAGTTGTGGCTGCAACTAGAATGTCCATGCCAGTAATATCTGCCATGTTGACTACAGTAGCAGCATTTATACCTTTATTCATGGTTAAAGGTGTTATTGGCGAAATTATAGCAGCGATACCTTGGGTAGTTTGTGCTGTGTTAGTAGCAAGTTTGATTGAATGTTTCTTAGTTTTACCAGCACACTTAGCTCATTTTGATAAATCAAATAAAGAAGAAAGTAAATTTAGGTTATGGTTTGATCAAAGGTTCAATGCTTTTCAAGAAGGATTTTTTAGGAAGTTTGTTACGTTAACGTTTAACTATAGATATGTAACTTTTATGGTTGCGGTAGGAATGTTTATTGTTTCTATAGGTATGGTTTCAGGTGGTAGAGTTTTGTTCAGTTTTTTTCCTACACCTGAAGCTGATATTGTCATAGTTAATTTTAAAATGCACTCTGGATCAACAAAATCTCAAACAAAGAAAATGTTAGAAAATATTGAAAAAGGGTTATTTCAAACTTCAACTGAATTTTCTTCTTCTCCTGGATTAGTAAAATTTAATATGTCGACTATTGGAAGCAGAAGTAGGTTTTCAAATGATTCTGGCCCTAATTCTAAAGGCAACGACATTTTAGGTTCTATGGTAGTTGAGTTGATAACTGCAGATAAGAGGAATATAAGAACAAAAGAATTTATTAAAGTTTGGAAAGAAAATATAGAAAATGTATCGGGTTTAGATAAATTATCTATCAGATCGCCTAGTGGTGGCCCTCCAGGAAGAGATTTAGATATAAGGTTTCAAGGCAAAAACTTAGACACACTAAAATTAGCTTCAAATGAATTAATTGAAATTGCTAGAACAATCCCAGGTGTAACTTCGTTAGATGATAACTTAGAATATGGTGTTCAAGAAAGAATTTTAAGCTTAACAAACAAAGGTCAATCTTTAGGTTTATCTATTTTAGATATTGGTGAACAGGTAAGGTCAGCTATTAATGGAACTATAATTTCTAAATTTCCCAAAGGTGATGAAGAAGTTACAGTACGTTTAAAGTTGTCTGAGAATGAGCAGCTTACAGATATGATTACAGATTTAAGAATTATTTCACCTTCTGGAATCAGTTTTAAATTAAAAGATATAATTAAAATAGATGAAAAACTCCCTTTCGCGTCTATAAATAGAAAAAATGGTTTCAGAGAAGTAACTATTACAGGTGATTTGTTCCCTCCACTAATGAACACTTCCCAAGCAAGACAATTTTTAATGAAAAATGGTTTACCTGAAATCGCAAAAAAATATAATATTTCCTATAGGTTTGATGGTCGTGATTTAGAACAACAAGAAACATTTTCTGATATGGGAACGGGTTCAATAATAGGTTTATTGTTAATCTATTTTATTTTGGCCTGGGTTTTTAAATCCTGGTTAAGACCTTTTTCAATTATGATTATGATACCCTTTTCATTTATAGGTGCAGTTCTAGGTCACTATTTATTAGGCCTAACAATGTCAATACTATCTATGTTTGCTTTGTTAGCTCTAGCAGGAATTGTCGTGAATAATTCAATTATTTTGGTATCAACTATTGAAAGAAGATTAGAAGATTTAAAAAATAATAATAAAAATAAAGATGAGGAAAGTATAATAAATGAGTCAATAATAACTGGAGTAGTAGATAGGTTTAGGCCTGTTTTATTAACTTCACTTACCACAATTGGTGGGTTGTCAGCACTCA
>CAZFKZ010000005.1:0-31461 GCA_964519035.1 uncultured Rhodobacterales bacterium
AATAAACTTATTTTGATAGGACGAAATAAAAAAAAAGGAAATGACGCAGTCTCTAAAATTAAAAATGAAACAAAGAATTCAAATATTAAATTTTTAAATGCTGACCTATCCTCTATTAATGAAACCTCTTTATTGGCAAATAAATTAATTGGTGAAAAAATTAATGTTTTAATAAACAATGCTGGAGCTTTATTTTATTCTAGAAATAAAAGTACAGAAGGTATTGAAAAAACTTTTGCACTTAATCACCTCTCATACTTTGTTCTAACTAATTTAATGTTAAAAAATAAAACCATAGTAAATGGTGGGCGAATAATCAATGTTGCAAGTGGCGCTCATAGAGGTGTTGATTTAAACTTTGATGATATAGAAATGGTGAGCAATTATAATGGTTGGAAATGTTATAAAAAATCTAAATTATGTAATGTTTTGTTTACAAAAAAGTTAAGCGAGTTAACAAAAAAAAATAAAATAACAGTTAATTGTCTTCATCCAGGTTTTGTTAAAACCAATTTTGGCAAAAACAACACAGGTTTTGCAGGTCTTGTTATTAAATCATTAATGAATTTCTTTGCTATAAAGGTAGAAGAAGGTGCTAAAACAATTATTTATCTAGCCAGTAGCCCTGAAGTAGAAAATATCTCAGGTAAGTATTTTTATCAAAGCAAAATAAACAAACCATCTAATTTTGCTGAAAACAATTCTTCTGCTGAAAAACTTTGGAAACATTCAATAGAGACTATAAGTAAATTTGGTTTGACAATTTAATATTAACACTTAACTTGTTAACTTATGAAAAATCAAAATAGTTCACTAGTTACGCCTGTCCTTTTAGCAGGATCTATAATCATTCTAATAACTTTTGGAATTAGAGGTAGCTTTGGTGTATTTCAAATTCCAATTGAAAATGATTTTCAATGGCTAAGAGTTGAATTTTCACTTGCAATAGCTCTTCAAAACCTTGGTTGGGGAATTGGAGCACCAATATTTGGTGCCCTAGGAGAAAAGTTTGGTGATAGAAAATTAATAATAGTAGGTGGAATTTTTTATGTTATTGGCCTTGTTTTATCAACCTTCGCTGAAAGCCCTCTTTCTCACCAAATTTTAGAATTCATCATTGGGTTTGGTATAGCAGGCACAGGTATGGGAATGATACTAGCAGTTGTAGGAAGAGCTTCTAGTGACAAGAACAGGTCCATGTCTCTAGGAATTGTTACAGCTGCTGGTTCTTTGGGGCAAATGTTTGGGGCTCCAATAGCTCAAAACCTTTTAAACTTTTACTCTTGGCAAGATGTTTTTATTTTTTTTGCTTTAACCGTTATAGTTGTAATGATTGCTGTTCCTTTTTTAAAAGGAAAACCCATACAAACAAAGCAAGAAGTTAATACTAGCCTTCGCAAAATTTTAGGACATGCTATCAAAGATCCTAATTTTGGCATGATATTTCTTGGTTTTTTTGCTTGTGGATATCAATTAGCTTTTGTTTCTGCTCACTTTCCAGCCATGATAACAGAAATGTGTAGCGCAATAAGCCCTACAAGCATGCTACATTACTTAAATGTGAGCTCAACATCAGCGTTGGGAGCTTTAGCAATAGCTTTAATTGGATTTAGTAATATCTTTGGAACTATCTTTGCTGGATGGCTTGGTATAAAATATCAAAAAAAATACCTTTTAGCAGGTGTCTATGCATTAAGAACACTCATAGGACTATTGTTTATTATCTTTCCTATCACACCACTGTCAGTTGTACTTTTCTCAATTTTTATGGGTACATTATGGCTTGCAACAGTCCCATTAACTAGTGGCCTTATAGCACATATATATGGTTTACGTTACATGGGAACATTATATGGATTAGTTTTTCTCTCTCATCAACTTGGAAGTTTTCTAGGAGTTTGGATGGGAGGTAGACTTTATGATGCAACGGGTGATTATACTTTGGTATGGTGGATTGGGATAGGCGTATCGGCATTTTCTACATTAATTCATTTACCTATAAGTGAAAAAAGAGTTCAAGCAATCTAAGTAACAGTAAACTAATTAACCCTCTAATGAATATAATATAACAATATTATTATCAATTAGTTCTAATTTGGAACTAGTTATTTTCCATAAAAGTGTATTCTCTTCAATAATTATAAATTGTATATAATTAATCATAAGGAAATAATTCCTTAATTAGAATACCTAGAATGGACAAGACAATGCAAAACACCTTTTTAAACAAATTAAGTAACTTCTTAACATCAACTTTTGAGAAAATTGCTATTTCAAGAACAAGACAAGCTCTAACAATGTTAGACGACAAAACTTTAGAAGATATTGGATTAACAAGACATCAAGTAATGAACGGTGATCTTTTCAATGCAAATGATGTCGTTAGCTTTCCAGCTGGTAGCATGGGCTTTAACAGCAAAGCTGACCAAGATAATAAGAAAGTAGAGACAGCAAAAGCTGCATAATAAATTTTAGAATTAATGCGCGCAACCTCCTCCCGCGTGTATTAATATTGATGATGAAGTTGATTTAAGCTTATATCCTCCCCAAGGTAGCTTGTTAACTCATCTGATTTCCAGGACGACAGACCCCCATCTGTCGTCCTTTTTTATTTTATATTAACAAAACTATTTGTTTAAAATATTTTGATAAAACTTTATATTCAAAAAATAATTAATAGTACTTTATTTACATAAATTAGTTCTAATTTGGAACTAGTTATTTTCCATAAAAGTGTATTCTCTTCAATAATTATAAATTGTATATAATTAATCATAAGGAAATAATTCCTTAATTAGAATACCTAGAATGGACAAGACAATGCAAAACACCTTTTTAAACAAATTAAGTAACTTCTTAACATCAACTTTTGAGAAAATTGCTATTTCAAGAACAAGACAAGCTCTAACAATGTTAGACGACAAAACTTTAGAAGATATTGGATTAACAAGACATCAAGTAATGAACGGTGATCTTTTCAATGCAAATGATGTCGTTAGCTTTCCAGCTGGTAGCATGGGCTTTAACAGCAAAGCTGACCAAGATAATAAGAAAGTAGAGACAGCAAAAGCTGCATAATAAATTTTAGAATTAATGCGCGCAACCTCCTCCCGCGTGTATTAATATTGATGATGAAGTTGATTTAAGCTTATATCCTCCCCAAGGTAGCTTGTTAACTCATCTGATTTCCAGGACGACAGACCCCCATCTGTCGTCCTTTTTTATTTTGCTTTAATTAAATCATTTGTATAAAATATTATATAATTTTGGGGGATAAAAATGGATGATATAAAAAAAACTAATATACCCAAACCTTATAATGGGCCAAAGCCCCAAGGAGCATTAGCGGACATATTTATTAAAGATAGTTTTGCAAACGATGATGAAAGGCTATGGGTTCCCTTAGCTCCTGGAAGATGGTCTAGACCTCTGTGTCTAAATATAAGTCAAGGTTATTGGGTGCATTTAACTAAAGTAATTGGTGGTGGTTTTTTATCAAGACATAAACACCCTGCGCCAGTTCACGGCTTTGTTATTAAAGGTTCATGGCGATACTTAGAACATAATTGGGTAGCAACTGAAGGGTCTTATTTATTTGAACCTCCTGGAGAAGTTCACACTCTTGTTGTTAATGATGATTGTGAAGAGATGATAACT
This sequence comes from uncultured Rhodobacterales bacterium, assembly GCA_964519035.1. Lineage (GTDB taxonomy): Bacteria > Pseudomonadota > Alphaproteobacteria > Puniceispirillales > Marisalimonadaceae > CAJJBL01. Next base: position 3,658 of record CAZFKZ010000005.1, read on the forward strand.
TTATTCCATAATTCAGGCGCTCTAATTTATTGCGATGAAAATGGCAAAACCATTGGTTCAACCGATGTATTTGACAGAGTTGATGCGGCAAGACAACATTTCATTAAAGTTGGCTTAGGAAAAGATTATGTTAATCAATTCATTAGATAGATATGATTGTTTTTGTTCTTTTGTAAACGAGATAACCGCCTGTTAATAATAGTATAGAAGCTATAAGCATTCTCACCGGACTCCCCATCATAAATAATGGAAAAGACAAGACAATTGTACATACTGGAACATAGAGCTTAGAAAACAAGCTATCTTTATTAGCATTCTGGTAAAAAGGAAATAAAACAGATACAACAGCCATCAAAATAAAGAATAAAGACCATGGTCTAGTTAGAAACAAAAAGTAATCATCACTTGTACCAACAGCTCTGGCTATGTTTAACTCTGCTAATTTTCCTAGAACAACTCCCAGGATCATGGGAGCTAATGGAAAACCTAATTTTCTCATAAAGTATCCAACAACTCCAAAAGCAAACATTACCCAAATATCAAAGGTTATATTATGAAGAGCGAAAACTCCAATTGCGCAATAAGCTAATATAACTGAAGCAAGAACATACATCGGTATTCTTGTAACAAGCAAAAACATTCTTAATGAAAATGCTTGCAATCCTAGCATAAAAAAATGAGCTGCAAAAAAGGCTATAAAAACACCATAAGCTAGCATTGGTTCGTCTTGAATAAATGAAGGTCCTGGAATAATATTATGTATCATAAGAGCACCAAGCATAACTGCAGTTACTATATCTCCAGGAATACCTAATGCCATCATCATTATTAAAGCACCACCAGCAGTCGCATTATTTGCAGATTCAGGTGCTATAATACCATCAACAGCTCCTTTTCCAAACTCATCTCTATTTTTTGCAGCTTTTTTTGCCTGATCATAAGCAAGTATATTTGATATAGACCCACCTGCGGCAGGAAGTATACCAGTGAAAATTCCAATAAAACTAGATCTAAGTAGGTTTACCCAACTTTTCAAGACAAGTTTAATTGCATTAATATGCTCAACTCTAACAGGGTCTGCAGTTTTTTTCATCAATGGAGCTTTAGCTTTTGCACTATCCTCAACATCTGTTAAGAGCTGTGAAAATGCAAATAACCCAATCAAGACTGGTAAAAAAGCAAATCCTTGCCTGATATGATCAGAACCAAATGCAAAACGAGCAACGCCATTTATTTCATCTTCACCCACGCATGCTGCAAATAAACCTAAAAGTCCTGCAACCAGACCTTTAACCATATTCTCTCCAGATAAACTAACAGTAATAGTAAGTGCAAAAACAATTAAAGAAAAATAATCCCAAGGACCAAACTCAAGCCCTAAAAAAGCTAATTGTGGAGCAAGTGCTACTAATATAATTGCGCTTATCATTCCTCCAAAAAAAGATGACCATAAACCTAACCCTAATGCCAAGCCAGGCTTTCCTGCTCTAACCATTGGAAAACCATCAAAAGTCGTAGCAACCGATGAAGGCGTTCCAGGTATTCCAGTCAACATGCCAGACATTAACCCGCCTGATAATCCACCAACAAAAACACCCATCATTGTTGCTAAACCTTGAATAGGACTCATACCAAAAGTAAAAGGAAGAGTAAGAATTACTCCCATAGCGATGGTAAACCCAGGTATCGCACCAGCTAATAACCCAGCTAAGGTTCCAATTGCCATTAAACCTAATGTAAGAGGATCAAGTAATACGGATGCACCCGCCTGAAGTATAACATCAATCATTATCTAAATTACCAAACACGTATTATTTCTCCTTCAGGCAACATTACCTTTAAGCCAAAAGTAAAGATCATCCACATGAAGCCAATACTTAAAACTGAAATTGATAAATGTTTAAATACTAATTTATAAGAAAAATCACCTAATAAGGTTAGAAGACCAAAAACAAAAACAATACCGCCAAGAAGCATACCTAAATAGTCTAAAGTTGAAAGAAAAAATATAAACATACCAAAACAAAGCAAAGCATTCTTAAATTTAGAAAAATTTATTTTAAAAGTTTTATTATCTTCATGATTTTCTGTTTTAAAATGTTGATACGATTTACCCAACATTATGGAAGACATTACAACTAGCATCCATAAAACTACTCTTGGCCATGCATCAGCTTTAAGTCCTTCAAAGCCTAAATCTCTAATGTTCGAGGCATCATTTATCATGATTCCAGAAAAACAAAGCAAGAAGATAGCAATAATTATATCTGATTTATTATTAGTCATTAAAATTCCAAGAAAAACTCAGAGAGTAAAACTCTCTGAGAATTATATTTATTATCTTTTATACACACCAACTTTTTTTGCAATTGGCAACCACTTATTATAAGTAGCTTTAAAGTGATCTTTATAATCGCTTGCGCCTTTGTAAGTGATTAAAATTCCTTTTTTATGCATTGTATCCTTAAAGCCTTTATCAGCAGCAGCTCCCTTAAACATTGAAGCATAATGATTGATAATTTCTTTTGATGTTCCTTTAGGAGCAACAACACCTCTTTCAACGGCATAAACTATATCAACACCTTGTTCAGAAGCAGTTTTCATATCAGGAATTTGATCTAACCTAGTTGGGTTTGTTACACCTAAAGCCTTAAGCTTTCCAGCTTTAATATACTTAAGAGCTGCAGCTAAATTAATTTCTCCAAGCTTAATATTATCAGCTAAAAGAGCAGTCATTCTTTGCTTAGTTCCGTCATACGATACATGCTTGAATTTAACACCTGCAGCATCTTCTAATAATAAGAAAACAAATTGACTTGTTGAACCGAAAGTTCCACCAGCTGTAATACTCTTTGGAGATTTTTTAGCGGCCGCCACTAATTCACTTATGTTGTTATATGGCGTATTTACATTAGCTCCAATTATTGATGGAGTAGAAGTCATCATTGAGACTGGTTCAAATGCGTCCCATGTAATATCTATTCTACCTGTAAAGTAACTTGTGATTGCACTTTGGTGAATTGCAAATAATGTACATCCATCTGGCTTTGCTTTTGCTGCTTGTTTTGCACCTTTATTTCCACCTTGACCACCTACATTGACAACTTGCAATTGAGGTTTTGCGCCGTTCTTATTTACCTTATCTACAATTTGACGAAATATAATATCTGTTCCACCACCTGCACCCCAAGGCACAATTAGTTTAGCTGTTCCACATGGAATGCTGGGCGCAGCTATTGAATTTGTTGCAGAAAGAGCTAAAAAAGCTGCTCCAACAAACCCTGCTTTTAATATTTTGTTAAAATACATTTTTTTCTCCAATAATTAATTAATTTAGAATTTAATAGTGGCTTGAAAGTTAATTCTGAGTCAATATCCAATCTAATTCATATGTTAAACATTTCTTCTTAAAATGAAAGTATTAAATCATGTCAAAATTCACTACAAGACCAGAAATAACAGGGAATTTTGGGGTGGTCACAAGCACTCATTGGATAGCAACAGCAATTGGCATGTCTATTTTAGAAAAAGGAGGCAATGCTTTTGATGCAGCTGTTGCAACGGGCTTTACACTTCAAGTTGTAGAGCCTCATTTGAATGGCCCTGGCGGTGAGGTTCCATTAATATTAGCTCCACATAAAAAAGAACCTATCGTAATTTGTGGCCAAGGCGTAGCTCCACAATCAGCTAATTTACAAACCTTTAAAGACTTAAATCTTGATATCGTACCTGGAAGTGGTTTATTGCCAGCTGTTGTCCCTGGCGCTTTTGATGCTTGGATGCTTTTATTATTAGACTATGGAACAATGTCATTAAAAGAAGTTTTAGAACCAGCTATTGGTATTGCCAAAAAAGGATATCCGTTAGTGCCAAATATTGTAAATACAATTAAATCTGTTGAACAATTATTTAGAGATGAATGGAAAAGTTCTGCAGAAATATATCTCCCAGGGGGAAAATTGCCAAATGCAGGTGATTTTTTCACTAATATCAAAATGGCTGAAACTTATGAGAGAATTGTTAATGAATCGGAATCAAAATCCCGTGATAAAAAAGAGCAAATCCAACACGCTAGAAAAATTTGGAAACAAGGTTTTGTTGCGGAAGCAATTGATGAATATTGTAAAAATATTGAAGTAATGGATACTACTGAAAATAGACATAAAGGACTATTAACAGGTGATGATTTAGCTAACTGGTCAGCAACAATTGAAAACCCAACTTCATACAATTATAAAAATTATACCGTCTGCAAAACAGGCCCTTGGGGTCAAGGCCCAACATTCCTTCAGCAATTAGCTTTATTAAAAGGGTTTGATCTTGATTCCCTTAATGAAACATCACCAGAGTTTATACATTTAGTGATTGAATCTACTAAATTAGCTTTTGCTGACAGAGAAGCATTTTATGGAGATACAAATTTTACTGATGTTCCGATGGATATTTTGCTTAGTGAAGAATATAATATAGAGCGAAGAAGATTAATTACGAATAACGCTTCAATGGAAGTAAGGCCAGGTTCAATTCCTGGTTATGGCGGCGATGTTGTGGTTAGACCCAAAGGTAAAACCCCAGAATCTTTTTCTAAATTTGATATAGGTGAACCTACGGTTGCTCGATTTGACGAGCCTCTTCCAAACAGCCTTGGTGAAACTAAAGGAGATACAACTCATTTTGATATTATTGATCAATGGGGAAATATGATAGCCGGCACACCTAGTGGCGGTTGGCTTCAAAGCTCTCCGATTATTCCGTCTCTTGGATTTTGTCTATCTAATAGAGGTCAAATGTTTTGGCTAGATAAAAAATCACCTGCTTGCATTGGACCTAAAAGGAGACCAAGAACTACCTTATCGCCTACCCTTGCATTAAAGGATGGACTTCCATATATGGTTTTTGGCACACCAGGTGGCGATCAACAAGACCAGTGGTCTCTTCATTTATTTTTAAGACACGTTCACTTTGGTCTTAATCTTCAAGAAGCAATAGACGCTCCTGGTTTCAGTACTGCACACTTTCCCAATTCATTTTATCCTCGCGAGACTGATATTGGACATTTGGCTGTTGAAGGAAGGTTTTCGAAAGAAACCATTGATACACTAATTGAAAAAGGACATAAAGTCTCAGTCGATTCAGATTGGAGCCTTGGTCGTATGACAGCAGCGTCTATGGAAAATCAAATTTTAAAGGCTGCCGCAAACCCTCGGTTTATGCAGGGCTATGCAATTGGCAGGTAATTAATTTTAAGGAATGATGAAATGAAAGTTGGAATTATTGGCTTTGGGTCAATTGGTTTAGAAGTGGCTAAAGCATTAATTATAGGTATTGAGGAATTTACTTTAATTGGGATAGTGTCTCGTAGTAAAGAAAATGCTAAAAAACGAATTGCAAATCTCAAACATCCAATCATTATATATGATTTAGATACTTTAATTGAAAAATGTGATGTTCTTATTGATTGTGCCCCAAAAGAAGCTTTTAAAGAAATTGCAGAAAAATGTATTGATAACAAAAAAACTTTGATCACTGTTAGTGGAGCAGGTATTCTTGATAATTTAGATTTAGAAAAATTAGCCAAAAAAAATAAGACTCAAATTATATTAGCAACTGGAGCTATATTAGGTTTAGATGCATTAAGAGCAGCCTCAGAGTCTATAATTAATTCAGTTAAAATGATAACACGGAAACCACCAAATGCTCTCTCAAGTGCACCTTACATAATTGAAAATAAGATTAATTTAGAAAATTTATCAACTCCAAAATTGATTTTTCAAGGCACTGCAACTGAAGGAGCAAAAGCTTTTCCAGCCAATGTAAATGTTGCTGCTGCAGTTGGGTTAGCTGGTATAGGTGCCGATAAAACTGAATTGCAGATATGGGCTGATCCTAAATTAAAAAGAAACACTCATAAAGTTGAAGTTGATTCAGACAGCGCTATTTTTGAGATGTCAATTCAAAATGTTCAAACACCAGAAAATCCTGGTACGGGAAAGATTACTGCATTAAGCGTAATAGCTTGTTTAAGGGGGTTGACATCTCCATTTAAAATTGGAACTTAAATCTAGTTGATCGTCTCATTATAAATTTTCATGTTTACGAAGCATGAAGATAAAATAGGATAATTAATCTGTTTTTTGTTTCCTGCAGAAATCAAATCCCCAAATATTTCTTCATGTTCGGTAAATGATTTTTTTTCAACATCCCTTTGCATCGATGCTTTAATTAGAGAACCATCAGCTGTAATATTTTTTATAATATTATCTGCTTCAAGCTTATCAAAAACATAGCCGTTCATTTCCCCAATAGCCTTACATTCTTCAAACAAATCAATAATTAATTGTTTGCCATATGTTTGTTTTGAAATTTGTCCTAAACTAGTATTGAATAAAGTAGTAGCTCCAGCAACAGTAGCAATAAAAACCCATTTTTTCCATAAATCTAAATTAATATTATCACTTAAAATAACATCAAACTTAGTTTTTTTACAGATTTGATAAAATGAATTTATTGCTTCATTATTAATTAAACTTCTATCTCCAAAAGTTAGTTTTCTAAAGTCACTAAAATGTTCTATTGTTCCATTTTTATTTACAGTAGAACTTATATGAGCGACACCACCCATAACATTAGAAGACCCATACTCTTTATCTAACTTTTTCATGTGAGTTACACCATTTAAAAGTGGTATAATTAAACCTTTACCTTTGCATAATTTTAAATCTGAAATTGCTTGATCTAAGTCATAAGTTTTACAAGTTATAATTATTATATCATAAATAGGCGTTAATTCTTCAGCTAAAACCATTTTAGGCTTTAAAGTTAAATTACCTAAAGAGCTTATTATATTTAACCCATTATTAGTTAATAATTTTTGTCTCTTAGGTCTTACTAAAAAAGTTACGTCAGCACCAATTTCACTAAGATAACCACCAAAAAAGCCTCCAATCCCCCCAATGCCTAACACTAGTATCTTCATTTTAACCTCAGCATTTAATTTTGAAAAATTTATTTAAACAAAATTATATAGTTGTAATTTCAAAATTTCTTCTAAAACATCATCAGGTAAAGGCCCCATTTTAACTGCGTCCAAAGCATTTTCCAAATGCTCTAGTGATGCTAAACCAAGGACTATACAGCTTAAATTATTCTTTGATAATCCATATCTAATTGCAAACTGAGCTCTATTACCATATTTTAAACCAACTATATCATATATTTTTTTAACTCTTCTTTCCTCTTCTTTTATATCAATTACATTAGTAACTGGTATTTCGCGACCATGCCTTATGTCGGTAGCAAGCAAACCTGCAGCAAATATTCTTATTCCAATAATACCCATATCATTTTTTTGACATTCTGAAATTAAGCTAGAAAAATCATGATCATTCCATGAGCCTTTTTGAGAAAAGCCAGCTGTAGGATTCAGTAAATTATAATAAACTTGAGCTGTATCAATACGATTAGTTGCCACCACTTCTTTTATGGCTTTATTGTCTCCTAAAGCTGTTATCCCTACATTTTTTACTCTGCCATCTTCTTTTAATTTATCAAAAGCATCACATATACTGTTTTTTTTTGTAATTTGAAAAGAAGTCAAAGTACCAACACTTTCATGAAGTGTAATTTTATTATGTAATTGATAGAGATCAAGATGATCTCTTTTTAACCTTTTAAGACTTTTGTCTAGTTTTCTATCTAACTGTGAGGCAAATGTTTCTGAAGTATCCGTATCTAATCTTGCTTTGGAAGAAACGTATAATTGATTCCCTAAAGAAATTGATTCAAGAAGGTCCCCTATGTTTTTTTCAGATTTACCGTCACTGTAAGTTTCAGCAGTATCAATCCAGTTGATCCCAGCTTCAATAGAAAGCTCAAGAGCTTTTTCCATGACATCGTAGCTAGGGTCAATAAAGAGCCCACCTACCCAACCTCCTCCAAGAACAACTTCTGAAATATTGAGATCCGTTCTTCCTAATTTATTTTTTTTCATAATAGTATTATCTTTATTTTATATAAGTTGTATTAGTTTAATCGAATATTAAATTTTTTTGTAATATATAAGAAAAATAAAAATGGATAAAGATAAAACTATCATTAAGAACTTATTGTTAGGGTCTTTCTTTGCATCATTATCAGCTGCGCTAGGAGGATCCACTTTTGTTTTTACGAGATTTGTAATTGATACAATTGACCCATTTACTTTATCCTTTGTAAGATATGGATTCACAGGGTTAATACTATTTTTGATTTCGATATCTATTTTTCTCCAAAAAAAATTTGAATATAAAGATCTATTACCAATGAGTTTTTTGGGACTTGCAATGGTCTGTATTTTTCCAAACTTTATGGCGCTAGGCTTAGAGCATACTACGGCTGCAAGAGCTGGTTTATTATACGCTACAATGCCTCTTTGCACTATTATAATAGCTTATTTTTTTAAAATTGAACAAATTACAATAAACAAGTCTATTGCTGTTTTACTTGCAATTATTGGTGTTTCATTTTGTATTTCTGAAAAGGTTGATAATAACTTTTCTAATACTTTAAGAGGTGATTTTTTGATGATGGTAGGAGTTTTATCAGCATCATGTTTTACAGTTTTCTCAGGAAAATTTCTTAAAAAATATGGTAACGTTCCAGTCATGATTTATGTTATTTTTATAGGTTCTTTATGCAATTTCTTTCTATCTTTAACTTTAGGCAACCCAATTCAAAGTTTAGTTAAAATAAATAATTTTGAGTTATTAGCATTAATTATGTTAATTCTCCCAGGAGGAGTGCTCATGATGTATTGTTGGGGCAAGGCATTACAGTTGATAACGCCAACTCAAGCAGCAATTTCTTTAGGGTTTAATCCCTTGTCAGCAATTTTACTTGGATCGATTATCCTCAATGAAGAAGTTACTATAAGATTGCTCTTGGGTTTTGCCACTATAATTATGGCTATAGTTATAGCTAATTGGAATTTTAAAAGAGCTAGTTAACTTTATTTTAAATTTTCTTTAAGTAATTTATTAACTATTGCAGGATTTGCTTTTCCTTGGGTCATTTTCATAACTTGCCCTACAAAAAATCCAAAAAGTTTATCTTTTCCACTTAGAAAGTCTTTAACTTTATCTTGGTTATCACCTAGAACTTTTTCTATTATTTTTAAAATTTCTTTATCATCAGAAACCTGTTCCAAGCCTTTATCTTTAACTATTTCTGCAGGCTTCTTTTTACTAATCATCATTTCAGCAAAAATATCTTTTGCAATTTTACCGGATATAATTCCATCTGAAATTAACATTATTAACTCACCAAGAGCTTCAGGAGTAATCGGACTATCTATAAACGAAATATTTTCTTTTTTAAGAGCTCCAAAAAGCTCTGAAATCATCCAATTTGCAGTCAACTTACCATCTTTTCCAGCAGCTGCTTTTTCATAAAATTCAACATAGTCTCTTTCTTCAACTAAGATGGCGGCATCATATGGCGTTATTGCAAAATCTGAAACCAATCTTTTTTTGAGAACATCTGGAAGTTCTGGAAGAGTTTCTTTTAAACTCTTAACCCAACTATCTTCAAATTCTAAAGGTAACAAGTCTGGATCCGGAAAGTACCTATAATCATGAGCGTCTTCCTTACTTCTCATCGATCTTGTTTCACTAGTACTTGTATCAAACAATCTTGTTTCTTGATTAATTTTTCCACCTGCTTCCAGAATTTCAACTTGTCTTTCAGCCTCAGCTTGGATAGCTTGATTTATAAAACGAATAGAGTTTAGATTTTTTATTTCACATCTAGTTCCAAATTCTTCACCAGCTTTTCTAACAGAAACATTGCAATCAGCCCTAAGTGAGCCCTCTTCCATGTTTCCATCACATGAACCGACATATCGTAAAATAGATCTGATTTTCTTTACGTAAAGTCCAGCTTCATTAGGAGATCTAATATCAGGCTTGGAGACAATTTCCATTAATGCAACACCAGTTCTATTTAAATCTATGAAGGATTTAGTTGGATGTTGGTCATGTAAAGATTTTCCTGCATCCTGTTCTAGATGCAACCTTTCAATACCTATTGTAGTTTGTTTACCATTATCAAGATCAATTGTAATTTCTCCTTCTCCAACAATGGGCTTAGTAAATTGACTAATTTGGTAACCTTGAGGTAAGTCAGCATAAAAATAATTTTTCCTATCAAAAACAGAAACATTATTAATTTGAGCATTTAATGCTAAGCCTGTTTTAACAGCTTGTTCAACGCAGTATTCATTTATAACAGGAAGCATTCCTGGCATAGCTGCATCAACTAAAGAGACATTTGAGTTAGCATCTGCTCCAAAAGTGGCTGAGGCACCAGAAAACAATTTTGATTTACTTGAGATTTGAGCATGTATTTCCAGACCAATAACCATCTCCCATAAACCAGTTTCTCCTTGAACTTGCCCTGGTTTCAATTCTTTATTTATGTTCATTTTGCAGCTCCATCAGCAATGATTTTAAAGTCAGCTGATTTTTCTAACACTTGAGAAGTACTTATTAACCCTGCTTCATCAAAAGGTTTTGCAATTAATTGCATACCTATCGGCAATCCAGATTTATCTAAACCAACAGGTATAGATATAGCAGGCAAACCTGCTAAACTTGCAGGCACCGTAAAAATATCATTTAAATACATTGTCAACGGATCTTGTTTTTGACCTAAAGGAAAAGCAGTTGTTGGAGTTGCAGGAGTTAAAATAAAATCCACTTTTTCAAAAACATCTTCAAAATCTTGCTTAATCAACCTTCTTACTTTTTGAGCTTTAAGATAATAAGCATCATAATAACCAGAAGATAAAACGTAAGTTCCAATCATAATTCTTCTTTTAACTTCTTCTCCAAAGCCATTCCCACGAGTAAGTTCGTACATTTCGTCTAAACTCGCGCCTTCCTTTCTTACTCCAAACCTTACTCCATCATATCTTGCTAGATTGCTAGAAGCTTCTGCAGGAGCAATAATATAATATACAGGTAGAGCGTACTTAGTATGCGGTAAAGAGATTGGTATGATTTCAGCTCCAGCATCTTTTAACCAGGATATTGATGTATCATAAAATTTTACAATATCTTCTGAAGTTCCATTTTGAGTATATTCTTTTGGGATCCCTATTTTTTTTCCTTTAACACCCTTATCTAAATAATCCATAAGATTAGGCATTTCCACATTAGCAGAAGTGGAATCTTTTTTATCATAACCTGCCATTGAATTTAGCATAAGTGCGGCATCTCCGACGGTTCTTGTAAGTGGACCAGCTTGATCTAGAGATGAAGAAAATGCAACTATTCCCCAACGAGAACATCTTCCGTAGGTTGGTTTTAAACCAGTTATACCGCAAAATGCTGCTGGTTGCCTTATTGATCCCCCAGTATCTGTACCCGTTGCCGCCAATGATGATCTAGCTGCTACTGATGCAGCAGAACCTCCAGACGAGCCTCCAGGAGAAACTTTTTTATCTTTTAACCATGGATTTATTACATTTCCTTTAGCTGCTGTTTCATTACTTGAACCCATAGCAAATTCGTCACAAGACAATTTACCTAACATAACAGCGCCATCATCCCATAAATTTTGGGTTACTGTACTCTCATAGGTTGGATAAAAATTATCTAGTATTTTCGATGAAGCTGTAGTTTTTGTTCCTTTGGTACAAAACATGTCTTTAATACCAATAGGAAGACCTTCTAGAGGCTTTGATACTCCATTAGAAATATTTTTATCTGAATTAGCAGCCATATTTAAAGCTTTATCTTTAACTATTTCTAAATAAGTTCCCAATGGAGATGTATCTTCTATAGCTTTAATATAAGCATTAGTGAGCTCTACTGAAGAAAATTCCTTTTTTTTAATTGCTATGGATGCTTGCAATAAATCGTATTTTAATAAGTCAGACATTATTCAATCACCTTTGGAACTACAAAAAACCCACTTGATTGTTCTGGAGCATTGTGGAGTACAAGATCCTCAATGTTACCGTCTGTAACTTCATCACTTCTAAGTGGTAATTTGTGACCAGTTACTGATGCTAGTGGTTCAATACTAGAAGTATCAACTTCATCTAATTGCGCAACAAAGCCTAAAATATTATTTAAATCCTTAATTAAGTTATCTTTAGCTTTTTCTGGAATATCTAAACGAGATAATCTAGCAATTTTATTTATAGTTGGAATATCAACAAGAGATTTTTTGTTAGACATTTTTATTCTTTCATTCCATTGATTTATTTTTAATTATATAAAAGTCTGTTAGCATCAATTATGCCTATCTTCAAGCCTGATGAATTTTTGTCTAACATTTCACCTAAAAAAAGAATTTTAGGAATTGATCCAGGCACAAAAACTTTAGGGATTGCTGTAAGTGATTCAAATTTAATAGTTGCTTCACCTGTTTCAACTATAAAAAGAAAAAAAATACAGTCAGATTTGAAAGAACTCATAAATCTTATAGAAAAATATGAAATTTCAGGAATAGTAATGGGGTGGCCCCTAAATATGGATGGTAGCTCAGGACCAAGATGCGATTCAGTTCGAGACTTTATAAAAAGCTTATTAAAAGAAAGAGATATAGCTATATTACTTCAAGACGAACGAATGTCGACAATGGCTATTGAAAAGCCTATGATTGCAGCAGACTTATCAAGAAAAAAAAGGAATTCTAGAATAGATCAACTAGCTGCTTGTTGGATATTACAATCAGCACTGGACGGATTACAAAAAAAAAGGTAAGACAATATTTTTAATGGCATTATCATTAAAAAATAAATACACTTTCCCCAGGTTATCTCCTGTCAATTTATCGTCTTCTAATCTGCTAGCTATTGAAGATATGACTAAATCAGAAATTTCAAGTTTACTTGATAGAGCAGATTATTTTGCAAATTTGGATAGACATAGCGATGTAAAGAATCTTTCAGGTTACGTTATGTTAAACGTTTTTTTTGAAAACTCTACAAGAACTAGAGTTTCGTTTGAATTGGCAGCAAGAAGACTTGGAGCCGAAGTAATAAACATATCACTTACAAACTCATCTATTAAAAAAGGTGAAAGTTTACTTGACACTGCCAGCACTTTAAATGCTATGAAACCAGATTTTCTAATAGTAAGACACCCCCATAGTGGGGCACCTAGATTATTTGCGGATTATTTAGATTGTAGTATTATTAATGCAGGTGATGGAAGGCATGAGCATCCAACACAAGCATTATTAGATGCATTAACGATAAGAAGAAGATTAGGATATTTAAAAGGTTTAAAAATAAGTATATGTGGTGATATTGCTAATAGTAGGGTAGCAAGATCAAATATACATTTATTAACTATTATGGGAGCAGAGGTAAGATGTATAGCTCCACCTACTTTAATGCCCTCAAATTTAGAAAAGCTTGGCGTTAAGTGTTACTATGACATGAAGATCGGCATTAAAGATGCAGACGTAATTATGCTTTTACGTTTGCAAAATGAAAGAATGTCAGGAACTGAGACACCTTCGCAAAGAGAATATTTTAAATTTTTTGGATTGGATGAAAATAAATTATTATTAGCCAATCAAGATGCTGTGATAATGCACCCTGGCCCTATGAATAGAGGAGTAGAAATTGCATCAGCTTTAGCAGATGACGCAGATAGAAGTTTAATAAAAACACAGGTTGAAATGGGCGTTGCAATAAGAATGGCTACAATTGAATCTTTAAATTATACAAAGAATTTTAATTTAGAAAAAGAATTATGAAACAAACAATTTTTAAATCAATAAGAGTTATAAATCCTGCAAATAATTATGATCAAATATCTGATGTATTTATAAAAAACTCTAAAATCATTTCAATTAAAAAAAATATTGATGTGAATGTTGTAAATAAAGATAATGATTTTGTAGTATACGACTGCACAGGATTAATTATGGCTCCTGGGATAGTCGACATGAGAGTTAATTTAGGTAAAAGTGAAAATATTAGATTAGTACAAGAAATTGCAGTACAACACGGTATTACATCAATGGTTGTTCTACCAAACCAAACTCCTAGGCTTGATAACCCTTCTATTATAGATCACCTATACAGACAGTCACAAAATGATTTGCTTCCTGAAATAAGAGCTTATGGCGCAGCAACAAAAGGGGTTAATGGTCTAGAAATGACTGAAATGGGTTTAATGTCTGAAATAGGCGCTATTGGATTTACCAATGGTAATATCAGCATTAAAAATAGTTTAGTTATGAGGCGAGTAATGAGTTACGCTGCAATGATTAATCAACCTGTAATACAACATGCAGAGGATGAAGATCTATCTGGATTAAATGAAGCATCAACCACTTCTATCAGAGGTGAGATGAATGAAGGTGAAATATCTACACGTCTCGGTCTAATTGGAATACCATCTTGTGCTGAGGTAATAATTGTTGAACGTGATATTCGGTTGGCAGAACTTACAGGAGTTCATTACCATGTTGCACATGTGTCAACTAAAGAAGCTGTAGATGTTATAAGGCATGCTAAGAAGAGAGGTTTAAAAATTACTTGTGATACTGCACCTCCTTATTTTTGTCTAAATGAAACTGTTTTATCAAGTTATAATACTGCATTTAAACTTTCTCCTCCTTTGAGAACGGAAGATGATAGATTAGCTATTATTGAAGCTATTAAAGATGGAACTATTGATGCTATAGCGTCTGATCATAGATCAAGATCTAAGGATACAAAAATTCAACCATTTTCTGCAGCATCTGTTGGTGCAACTGGAATAGAAACATTGTTTTTACTCACTTTAGAATTGGTTCAAAAAAATATAATAAGTCTAAATAAAGCAATTTCTATGATTACTATAAATCCTGCAAAATTATTAAAATTAAAGAAACCTGAATTACAAGAAGATAAAGATGCAACTTTTTTTATTTTTAAGGACAAAATAATAGACAAAATAAAGCAAAAAGAATTTAAAAATAGCCCTACGCCATTTGATGGTAGAGAAGTAACATTTAAGGTATTAGGTACATTTATAAAAGGTAATTGTTCATATATCCATGAGTTACTTCATGAAAAACTAATTAAATGATTTTTGATTTTGATTATTTTTTAGCTTTAGTATCATTTTGTATTTCTGGATATTTATTTGGATCAATTCCTTTTGGCTTGATTTTGACTAAATTGTCAGGGTTAGGTGATATTAGAAATGTTGGCAGTGGTAATATTGGAGCAACTAATGTTCTAAGAACTGGCAATAAAAAAATTGCCTTGCTAACATTGATTCTTGACGGAGGCAAAGGAGCTTTAGCTATCGCTATCGGAGCTTTTGTTTTCAAACATCTTTCCATTTCTAATCTAGAAGGGTTAGAAATAGTTCAATCTTTGATTGCTGTATCTTCCGTAATTGGTCATTGCTTCCCTATTTGGCTTAAGTTTAAAGGTGGAAAAGGAGTAGCTACTGGCTTAGGTATAATAATCTTTTTAAATTTTACTGTAGGACTAATAGCTTTATTAACATGGATTGTAATTGCAAAAATTTTCAAAATTAGTTCTGTCTCAGCTTTAATTACTTATCTTTTAATACCTATCTTAATGTTTTTGAGTTCATCAGAAGTTTACTTTTTTATTGCCTCTGTATTAATTTCCGTTGTCTGTTGGTATCAACATAGAGAAAATATTAAGAGATTATTAAATAGATCAGAACCCAGAATATAAAAATATTATTATTGTTATTTAAATAAAGTAATGTTATCTGCAAGAAAATAATATAATTAAATTTTTATTTAATTTTCTTTTATAATAATTTTAGGGTGCACATAAATGAAATTAGTAATAGTTGAATCTCCAGCCAAAGCCCTAACTATTAACAAATATCTTGGAAATGACTATAAAGTTATAGCTTCAGTGGGTCATATCAGAGACTTACCGTCAAAAGATGGTGCAGTTTTACCTCAAGAAGATTTTAAAATGTCTTGGGAAATGCATAAAGATAAGGAAAAAGTTCTTAAAGAAATTATAAGTGAATTAAAATTAGCTGACACACTAATCCTTGCGACTGACCCTGACAGAGAAGGAGAAGCTATTAGTTGGCATCTAAAAGAAATATTAAATAATAAAAAGAAAATCTTAGATAAACCTGTGCAAAGAGTTGTTTTTAATGAAATAACTAAAACTGCCGTTTTAAATGCTATGGAAAATCCAAGAGAAATAAATGCAGAACTTGTTGATGCTTATTTGGCAAGACGCGCATTAGATCATCTCATTGGGTTTTCAATTTCTCCAATTTTATGGAGAAAACTTCCTGGTTCTAAATCTGCAGGAAGAGTTCAATCAGTTGCACTTAAATTAATTTGTGAAAGAGAGTTAGAAATTGAAAAATTTGATATTGAGGAATATTGGTCAATATCTTCTATATTTTTAAAATCCAATAATGAAACGTTTCCTGCAAGGTTGAATGTATTAAATAGCAAAAAACTTGCTAAAATGGATATCAAAAATAAAGAAAGTGCCGATCTAGCTCTTGATCAAATCAAGAAATCTAATTTTACTATAACAAAAATTGAAACAAAACGTGTAAAAAGAAATCCTTTAGCTCCTTTTACAACTTCGACATTGCAACAAGAGGCATCTAACAAATTAGGCTTTGGCGCTTCTAGAACTATGAGAATAGCTCAAAAACTTTATGAAGGAATTAATATAGGAACTGAGACAACAGGTTTAATTACATATATGAGAACTGATGGTGTCCAGTTAAGCTCTCAAGCTATAGAAGAAGTTAGAAGTGAAATAATTAATCGCCATGATAAATCATATGTGCCTGAAATACCAAGAGTATATAAATCTAAAGCCGCAAATGCTCAAGAAGCTCACGAAGCAATCAGGCCTACAGACATACAAAGAGACCCAGAAAGTATATCCAACTATCTAGATAGTGAGCAGCTGAAACTTTATGATTTAATATGGAAAAGAACTATTTCAAGCCAAATGCAATCTGCAGAGTTAGATGAAACATCAGCAGATATATCAACAAATGATGGATCTATAAAATTTAGAGCTAATGGTTCTCAAGTTCATTTTCCTGGCTTTTTTGTATATAAAGATAAAGAAGATGATAAAATATTACCTAATTTAATTGATGGTGAAGCGCTTGAATTAAATAAGGTTGATAGTGATCAACATTTTACTCAACCTCCACCTAGATATACTGATGCAAGCTTAATTAAAAAAATGGAAGAATTAGGTATTGGTAGACCATCTACTTATGCTTCAATTTTACAAGTTTTAATTAATAGAAATTATGTTGAAAAGGAAAAAGGCAAACATATTCCTCAGGAAAGAGGAAGAATACTTACTGCTTTCTTAAATAATTTTTTTGGACAATACATTCAATATGATTTTACAGCTGAATTAGAAAAAAAATTAGATAGTGTTTCTGATGGTAAACTAAATTACAAAAAGTTATTAAAAGAATTTTGGGATGGTTTTAAAATACATTTAGATAAAATGTCAGAACTAGAAAGAGTTAAAATTCTAGAAGCTTTAGAAAATGAACTTAGTGAACTATTTTTTCCAAAAGAGACAGATAATGAAACAGGAAAACCAAACAAGAAATGTCCTACATGTTCAGATGGTAAATTAGGACTAGAGTTAGGAAAATATGGAGCTTTCTTAGGATGCTCAAATTACCCCGAATGTAAGTTTACTAGACAAATCGCTAGCAAAAACAATGGGGAAGAAGATAATCCTAATAATGAATTTTTACCAGAAAACGATGGTATCCTTGGTATTGATCCAGAAACAGGCTTAAAGGTATTAATTAAAAAGGGTCCGTATGGTATATATTTGCAACTTGGTGAAGAAAAAAAACCTAAAAGGACAAGTGTGCCCAAACTTATAGAAGCCAATACTATAGATCTAGAAAAAGCTTTATCTCTCCTTTCATTACCACGTGTAATTGGGAGTCATCCAGAAACTGGACAAGACATTGCAGCTGGGATAGGTAGATATGGCCCTTATTTAAAATATGCAATAAACTTTATAAGTATTCCAGCGGATGAGACTGTGATAAATATTGGCTTAAATCATGCTGTAGTTTTAATTGGTGAAAACAGTCAAAATCTTGGACGAGTTTTAGGAGATCACCCAGACGGTAACGGACAAGTATTAGCAAAATCAGGGAGATTTGGGCCTTATGTTGAATATAACAAAATTAGAGCTACTCTTCCTAAAACTACATCTCTCGAAGAAATTAATTTAGCACAAGCTATAGAACTAATAATTGCCAAAGCTGCTAAACCACCAAGAATTAAAAAGAAACCTTCTAAAAAAAAATAAACCTTTCTTTCAAACGTTAGCTAAATTTTAATGAAAAAAAAATATGATAAAAGAACTGATGAAATCATTGAATCATCAATCTTGTCATTGGAAGTTCTTTCAATAGATGATGACGGTTTTTCTAAAGCAATTATTATAGATGAAAAATATTTGAAACAAATAGTTAATATTCCATTTAATAATAAGAATATAAAATTTAGTCAAAAGGATCACTTATTAGCTCAGTTAAATTTTGTTAACGAGAAATTTAAAGTGGTAAAAATAATTAAAAAAATAGAAATTGAAAAATCATTCTTCTATGCACAGGTTAATTTAAATTCTAAAAATGAACTTATACTACAAGAATTAGTAAGAGGCCGTAAAAGTAGAGAAATTATAATTCCAATTATTCCTCAGGGATTATCTATCAAGCAAGGTGACGTTGTAAAAGCTCAGTCTGCATCTAATCAACTTTTAAAGAAAATAAAAATTAATAAAATAAAAATTAATAAAAAATCAAGAATAAATAATGTAAATACATTTAATTATGCTGAGATTGTGGAAGTAGTGGGCTCATCTTTTGACCCAATAACTTACTCATTACTTGCAATTAAAGAACATGATCTTAATTATGAATTTAATGATAATACAATTGAGGAGACAAAAAAATTAAACCCTATAAATTCTAAAAAAAGAATTGATCTAAGAACCACAAATTTAGTTACTATTGACGGCAAGAATGCTAAAGATTTTGACGATGCTGTTTATGCTGAAAAATTAGAAGATACAAAAGGTTGGCGAGTAATAGTTGCCATAGCGGATGTATCACATTATGTGCAAGAGGGATCTTCTTTAGATAAAGAGGCAAAAGAAAGAGGCAATTCAGTATATTTCCCTAACCTGGTAATACCAATGCTTCCAGAAAAATTATCAAATAATTTATGCTCTTTAAGACCAGATTTAGATCGGGCATGTTTATCGGTAGAGATTATTCTAGATAAAAATGGAATTAAAAAATCTCATGTTTTTTTTCAATCTATAATAAAGTCAGCTAAACGCCTTACATATGAAGAAGTTGAAGAAGTTATAACAAAAAAAAATGAAATCTCTAGTTTTGACAAAGATATTTCAAAGGTTATTAATAATTTATATCAAGTTTATAAACTATTAGAAAAACAAAGAGAAAAAAGAGGCGCTTTAAACTTAAACTTACCTGAAAAAATAATTTCTTTTAATGAAAAAGGTTGGCCTGTGAATGTCGATACTGTCTATGGAACAACTAGTAATAAAATTATCGAAGAGTTAATGATTTTAGCTAATGTAGCAGCTGCAGAGGAAATAAATAAAACTACACTTAGTTCAGTTTACCGTGTTCATGAACCACCTAGTCATGAAAAATATAAAATATTGATAGATTTGATAGGAAAACCATTATCTAATATTTTAATAGGAAAAGTTCCACATCCTTCTTTAATGAATAAAATTCTAGACCAAACTAAAGGCACACCAGAACAAGAAATGATTAATCAATCAATTCTAAGGAGTCAATCACAAGCTAGATATGATAACAAGAATAGTTCACATTTTGGTTTGTCTCTAAAAAATTATGTTCATTTTACGTCTCCTATTCGTCGATATGCTGATTTATTAATTCATAGACAAATAATAAAAATTATAAATAATAATAAAAATATGAATTTGAAAGATACTAAAAATGATGCCGATGAGGAATTAAAATTATTATGCGAACATATATCAAATACCGAAAGAAAAAGCACATCAGCTGAGAGAAAAACAATTGATCGATTAATTGCTCTTTTGTATCAAAATAGAATTGATGAAGTTCTAGAAGGTACTATTATTTCAATTCATAAATTTGGTATTTTTGTTTCAATGGATAATGGTATGGCAGAAGCTTTACTTCCAATTAGAGGATTACCTCATGATTGGTATAATTATGATGAAAAAGAACAAACATTAAATGGTGAAAATAGTGGATATTTTTTTAAATCTGGAATGGAACTTAGTGTAAAGATAACTGAAGTCACACCTTTAACAGGTAGTATAACTGTCAAATGGTATTCTGGAGGATCTCAGTCTATAATTAAAAATAAAAGAAGGCGAAGAAGACGGTAAAAAATTATATTACTTTTAATGAATAGTTTTGAAAACTTGACATTACACAATAAATGCATAAATTATCAATAAGTTTCCTAGGAGTTAGAAATGGCTAAACCAGCTACACTACAAATAAAATTAATAAGTTCTGCAGATACTGGATTTTTTTACGTGACCAAAAAAAATCCTAGGACAAAACCTGAAAAATTAGAGCTAATGAAATACGATCCCAAAGTTAGAAAACATGTTCTGTTTAAAGAATCAAAAATTAAATAACATTTTATTTACATTTTAAATCGTTTAAATAACTTATTTTTCCTAGATTTGCTTCTATTATAAAGTCACCGTAATCAGTCTCGTAATAATGTATGATACCATCTTCATCTATTTCAAGTTTGATCTCATAATCAGGTTTTGACTGTTTGGTATTTATATTATAAAACGCTAATTTAACAGGCCATATATATTTTTCCGATATAGACTTGTTTTTGTTTAAAACAGATATTCTTTTTTTTCCAATAAATGCTGAAACAATTTTGGTTAGCTCTTCTTCATTTGAACCAAAAAAAACTTTAGATGTAAAATTTTTTTCTTTATTTTCAGCTGCTTTAATTAGTAATTTTAAATGTTCTATAGGAAATAGAACGTCATTTTCGTAAGATAGTTTTTTGGTATTTTTATTAATCAATAAACCAGTTGTCTTATTTTTAAATTTTTGAACATATCCCTCGAAACTATTTTCTCCATTGAAATCACTTTTTTCATTTACTTGAAAGCTATGTTGCGATCCATCAAAGTTTTCAAAAGTTTTGTAACTAGAAAAGCTTTTTGCATTTTTTTTATTAGCCAACTCATATATCAAAACATAATCTTCATTAACATCCCAACCATTACAAACCTTTTTCATCTCAAGTATTGACTGTCCTTTTCCACCCTCAAGAGAACTTTTCATGTCAGTTTTTTTGATATTTAAAAGATAAAATGCCTTGTGAGACAGAAGATCAGCAGCAATAGTAACTTTTATGGATACAATGATCCAGAGACAAAATATAATAGTAAATTTTTTAAATAGCATAATTTAAGCCTTAAGATTTAAATATGGATTTTAGTTAACATTAACTTTTTTAATTGTCTTATTAAAAATATCACTTAAGTTACTTTCTTATGAAGATAATCAACAAACCAATTTCAGATAATGATACATTAATTAAATTTTATAACCAATGTATAAAAGAAAAAATATTAGCTATTGATACAGAATTTGTTAGAGAGACTACATATTATCCATCTCTATGCTTAATACAAATAGCAGGATCTGATTTTGCAGCTTCTATTGATCCCTTGTCAGGAATAGACTTAAGTCCCATATGGAAATTGCTATCAGACAAAAATATTTTGAAGGTTTTCCATGCAGCAAGGCAAGATATTGAAATTTTTTTTAATCTGACTGGTGAGATACCCTTCCCTATCTATGATACTCAAATCGCTTCAATGTTTTGTGGATTAGGTGATCAAATTGGTTATGAAGCCTTAGTTAATAATTTTTTAGATATACAAGTGAATAAACAGTTTCAATTTACTAACTGGCTTCAAAGACCTCTTAGTAAGCAGCAAATCGAATATGCAATTTCAGACGTAACTCATTTAATTAAGATTTACCCACTTATAGATAGCTTAATTATAGAACAAAATAGAAAAGAGTGGGTAGATAAAGAAATGAGTTCGGTAAGCAAAAAAAACTTATATCAAGTTAATTCTATGGAAATTTGGAAAAAGATTAAAATTAAAAATGCAAAACCACATACTCTTAATTATTTAAAATATCTGGCTGCTTGGAGAGAAAATGAATGTAAAGAGTCCAATATTCCAAGAAACAGACTGATTAGGGATGAATCACTTATCAATATTGCTTTTTCTTTACCTCAAACAGTTGAAGAATTGAAGAAAACGAGAATTTTTCCCAAAAATATATCTTATAAGCAATGTGAAGGTATAATAGATACAATCGCGAAAGCTAATAAAGTAGATAAATTACAATGGCCTTTAATAACAAAAAGTTATAAAAAATCGATTCTTCCTAAAAGTAATTTAGAACTGGTCAAACTTTTACTTAAAGTTTGTTCCGAAGAAAGTGGGTTAGCAGAAAGGATTATTGCTGATGCAGATGATATTCGTAATATTTTTGAGGATAATGGTTACGATTTAAAACTTTTTCATGATTGGAGAAACGATATATTTGGTAAAAAGGTAAAATTACTTCTCGAAGGAAAAATTGCATTCACAATAAGTAATGGTAAAATAAAACAATTAGAACTTTAAAAATTATTATTATTTAATAGAAGTAATAATATTATTTATCATGTTAAGAGTAATTTTTTTCTTTGTTTCTAGGGAAAATCTATCTAAATGATCGATGACTTTTATAATTGTTTCAAAATTTCTTTCTACTCTATCTAGTATATAAATACATTGTTTATCGTTTAGTATAATTTTTTTCTCATCGGCATATTTTATTAAAAGGGTATATAGCAATATATCGTCAGGTAATTCAATTTTACATGTCATCAAACTTCTTAATCTCGAATTCAGGTCAGGTAATCCCCAATCCATTTCATGAGCTGATTTTTTTGAAAGAATTAAAACTGAACCCGAATTATATTTAACTTCATTTAAAAAATGCATTACAGTTTCAGAAGGATAATTATTTCCCGGACTAAAATCATCTAAAATAAAGCTTTTATTTTTTTCAGCAAGCCTTATGTCTTGAGAAGCTATAGAAGAAAAGAACAAACTATTGTTGCTTTGTTGATATATATGACTTAAATGAGTTTTACCACACCCAGATGGTCCATAGATAAGTGCGGCAGGAATAGAATTAATATTTGTATTAATTTGCCAAGATTTTAATTTTTCAATTAATTTAACAGCAGACTTGTTACTTTCTGATAAAATAAAATTTTCGCGGTTTTGTAGTATTTTAAATGATAAAGGAAGAGCTAACTGTGAATTAAATATTTTATTTTTAATATCCCTCATTCAAATTATCACAAATCAATTAATTTCAATTATTAAATTATAAAAATAACGTACTAAAACGCCAATCATCGCAGCAACTGGTAGAGCTATTAAAATTCCTACGAAACCTGCTAAATTAGCACCTATCAGCAAAGCAAATATAATCCAAATAGCGTTTAACTTTATCGCATCTCCGACAAACTTAGGAGTTAAATAATAACTTTCGCCTAATTGACCAAATATAAAAGTTAATGCTAAATAGCATAATTCTGGTGCAATACCAAATTGTAAAAAACCTAGAATTAATGTTAACCCTCCTCCGAGGAAAGCTCCAAAATATGGAATAAAAGAAATTAAACCAGCAAAGATACCTAACAAAATACCAAACTGAATATCTATCAAAAATAAGATTATACTATAAAAAGAGGATAAAATAATACAAACGAGTCCTTGACCTCTAATAAACTTAGATAAGACGCTGTCTATTTCACTAATAATTTTAGGAAAATGTTGAAGATTTAATTTTTTTGCTGTTTTTAAAAAAAATAATTTTAAATGTGTTAACTCTAAAATCATGTAAAAACTAATCACAAATATTAATATAATATTAAAGAAACCATTAAAAAAAACAATTCCATTATTAATTAATTGATTACTAAAATTAATTAAATTTTTAAAAAAAGGTTTAAGAAAATTAATATAATACCCATTCTCAAAATTTTCTTTCAAAAAACTATTTTGATCTAATTTATTAAACAAAATTTCGATTTTATCTACATACATTGGAATCATTGATATAAAATTTTGAAATTGCTTAATAATAATTGGTGATATTAGAAGAAAAACTGATAAAATCAATAAAACAAAAATCATTATAGATAAGAAACTAGACAGTGTTTTATTTAAAAAACAACAAAGCCAATTATTAAAAGGATTCATTATATACGCAATAATAAATGCCATAAAAAAAAGTATGATAACATCAAAAAAATAAGAAGTTAATATCAAAATCAATAGAAGGAATATATATATATTTATATTTTGAAAATTTATAATGTTTTTGAAATTAGACATATCTTTTACTAAACCCCTATTTAACTAAATTTTTAATTATATATTGATCTTTATTATAGTCTTCAATAATCAAACCTTTTTGCCTCAAGGCTTCAAAAAATGATTTTTTATTACCAACAAATTTAACTATAATCCTTCCAATGTTTGAAGTAAGTGATATCACTTTAGTTTCTTTAACGAATGGTAAACTTTTTAAAATATTTATAGAAGATGGCCATATGTCAATTTGTTTTTGAAAAATAGTTTCATCTATTTTATGTTCAGTTGCTATTTTAGTATTTAAAAACCCTCTAGAAATATTTTGAAATAAATAATCATTTTTACTGTTGTAGAAAACTAACTCATCGCCTATTTCTAATAGGCCAGATTTAAAAAAATTACTCGTAGACTTTACTTTTATTTCTTTATCATTGAAGTAAAAAATTTCTGATAAAGAAGTAGTTTTACTTCGTGGAATAGGAACCCAAAGATCTATTTGGTTATCAATATAAGTATCAATTAAATTAACTTTCTTCCAACTGCTTTCAATAGAATTTATGATGTTTATAACTTCATTCTGCAAAATATTTTTTTTAATTTTATAAATAGATGATATTTTTTTTAACATTATTTTGTTGCTATAAATTGTGCTGTCTAACTCTCCATTTTTATTGAATAATTTTACAGAAACATTTAAAAATGTTTTTCCAATATTTGACAAAACAGGCTCAGCTAAAACGAGTAAAATAGAATCTGTATTTTGATAATCAATTAATTTCTTAATCTGTAGTTTATCTGATTTTAAAATGACTTTTGAAGTGATATTTCTATTTAAATACAAATTGCTTTTTGCAATTTTCAATTTAACTAAACCGTCTACAGAATTTAAATTTTCTTTCCACAAAGAATACCATAAGTCTTTTTTATCCCATAAAATAAAACCTCTAGGGCCTTTGAAAATAGGTAAAACTGCTATTGTCTGTTTATAAGTTTCAGCATATTTAAGTTTTTTTTCAAGAAAAAATTTTATAATTAATTCTCTATTAAAACATATATCAAAGTTTGCCACATACCTATTGTCACTATTAGCTTCATTATTAATTTTAATAAAATCAACAAAAGATAATAATTCAGTGTTTTTAGACATATCAATATTATTGCTTAAGGTTAATCTTTTCAGCAATCGATCTAAAGCAAACTTTCTTGCTTGATTTTCTGCTAATGATCTTGCTTCAACTAATGTTTCTTTAGTAAAATCTACTTTTATATTTTTAATATAAAAAGAAGAGTTTTTACAATCATCTTTGTTGTTAGCAAAAGCCTCTAAATAATATAAATTTATTCCAATTATGATTAAAAAGATTATGTTATATTTTTTTCTAATCATTCTTCACTAAACCTAATTATTTAATTGATAAGTGTTAATAACATAGATATATCAATATAATAATTTACATAATATAAAAAAAAAAATTATATTAACTAAATAAATAAAATTAAGTATATCCTTTAAAGTAGATTGACTTCTAATGAAGAAAAAGCAATTAAAAACGAATATGAAATCCATTACTTATAAAGATTCTGGAGTTGATATTACTAAAGGTGATCAACTTATATCAGAAATAGCTCCATTAGCAAAGTCAACAGCTATAAAAGGTACGAGTAGTGAATTAGGTGGTTTTGGTGGATTATTTGATTTAAAAAAAGCTGGTTTTATAGATCCTATACTTGTTTCAAGCACAGACGGAGTTGGTACTAAACTTCAATTAGCTGTCTTGACTAAATCTTACATAAACATTGGTATTGATTTAGTTGCTATGTGTGCGAATGATGTTTTAGCACAAGGAGCCATTCCCCTGTTTTTTATGGATTATTTTGCAACAGGAAAATTAGATAATAAAATAGTCATCGAGGTAATTAAAGGAATAGTTAAGGGTTGCAAACAATCAGGTTGCGCTTTAATTGGAGGTGAAACAGCTGAAATGCCCGGACACTACCCACAAGGTAGTTTTGACTTAGCAGGTTTTTGTTTAGGTGCTGTAGAGAGAGAAAAAGTACTTGATAAAACTTCTGTTAAGAAAGATGATAAAGTCATTGCTGTTAGTAGTAATGGGTTACATGCTAATGGGTTTTCTTTAGTAAGAAAAATTATAAAAACAAAATCAATTAATATTTTTGATAGAGCTTCTTTTGATAAAGATAAAAGTTATGCAGATATAATTATGGAACCAACATTATTATACACTGATGCTTTTTTAGCCGCTAATAAAAATAATAAAGTAAAGTCAATAAGTCATATCACTGGTGGAGGGTTGGTTGAAAACCCTCCAAGAGCATTTAATAAAAATTTAAAAGTTCAGTTAAATATGAACTCATATATTTTACCTTCTATTTTTACTTGGTTGAAAAATAATGCTAATTTATCTTATTTTGAATTAGCTCGAACATTTAATTGTGGCATTGGATTATTAATATTCTGTGATGCTAAAGACACAGATCAAATTATTTTAGATGTTAATTCTAAAGGATATAAATCATTTGAAATTGGCATCATGGATGAAAAGAAGAATAACCAGAGTGTTATCTTTAATGGATGGGATAACTAAAAGTTATATGAAAAATTTATATCAATACTTAATTAGCATCAAAACAACAAATAAACATTTTGTTTTTATTCTGATAGTGATCTAAAGATTTTATTATAACTAAACTAAAAAAAATAAATCAAACATAAGAGAGGCATGAATGAATAATAAATTGGATAAAGAAACTGAAGAACATAAGCAGTTTTATGAGGTCTTTCTTAAATATACAACCTATTCCGCAATAGCTATAATTATAATAGTAGCTTTAATGGCAATTTTTTTAGTTTAATATTTATTAATTGCAAAGCTCTATTTTTGAAAAGAAAAAAGAAATTTCATTATTTGCATTTTCAATGCTATCAGATCCGTGTACAGAATTAGCCTCGATACTCTCTGCAAACTCTTTTCTGATTGTACCCTCATCTGCTTCAGCAGGGTTAGTAGCTCCCATAATAGTTCTATTCAAGTTTACAGCATTTTCACCTCTTAAAACCTGAACAATTACTGGGCCAGAAACCATAAATTTAACTAAATCATTATAAAAAGGTCTGTCTTTGTGAACTTCGTAGAATTCTTCAGCCATTTGATTTGACATTTGTAATCTTTTTTGACCTATTATCTTTAAACCAGCCTTTTCAAACTTAGAATTAATTAAACCTGACAAGTTTCTTTTTGTAGCATCTGGTTTAATTATTGATAATGTGTTTTGAATAGGCATTTTATTCTCCTAGTTAA
>CAZFKZ010000005.1:31561-61919 GCA_964519035.1 uncultured Rhodobacterales bacterium
GTTTTTTTATAATCTTTAATTAATTGATAAAGCATTTTCACTCCCCAACCTACACCTCCAGAAGGAACAGTAGGCGAAGACTTATTTTTCCATGTAACTCCAGCTATATCTAAATGAGCCCAAGGAGTTTTTTCAACATGTCTCTTTAAGAAACAAGCAGCAGTTATAGAACCAGCACCAGGACCCCCAATGTTTTTCATATCAGCTATCTCAGTTTTAATTAACTGATCATATTCATCATCAAGCGGGAGTTCCCAAACTTTTTCACCACTTTTTTCACCTGCACTGTAAATTGCGTCTGCAATTTTTTTATTGTTAGAAAAAAGTCCAGCTCTAACATTACCAAGTGCAACAATCATTGCTCCTGTCAAAGTTGCTAAATTTATCATAAATTCTGGTTTAATATTTTTTTCAGTCCAACACAATAAATCAGCTAAAACTAATCTTCCCTCAGCATCAGTATTTAACACCTCAATAGTTTGACCTGACATAGATTTAACAACATCACCTGGTCTCATTGCATCACCATCTGGCATATTTTCTACAAGCCCAATAACTCCAACAACATTAACTTTTAATTTAGCAGAAGCTACAGTTTCCATCAAACCTGTAACGGTAGCAGCTCCTCCCATATCCCATTTCATATCCTCCATAGATTTTGGTGGTTTTAGTGAAAGTCCCCCAGAGTCAAAACAAACTCCTTTTCCTATGAAAGACATTATAGGGGCATTTGATTTTCCACCTAGCCATTCCATTATAACAACTTTACTAGATTTTCTTGAACCTCTTCCAACAGCTAAAAGGGCGTCCATACCAAGTTTTTTTAAATTAGCTTCATTGATGACGGTTACCTTAACACCAATTTTATTTAATTTCTTACATTGTTGAGCAAAGCTATCTGGATAAAGTATATTCGCTGGTTGCCATACTAAATCTCTTGCAGTAAATACACCTTTGGCTATTTGTAACATTTCTTGAAATTTACTTGAGGCTTCTTTAGCTCCTTTACAAACGAAAGTAACTTTATTTAACATATCATTATTTTTGGGTACTATTTTTTTATAGTTACTAAATTTATATGAACTTAAAAGAATACCAAGAGCAAATCTTAGATTTGCATTAGCTAAGTTTTCGTATATTTTTATACTTTTATAACCTATAGATTTAAGAGAATTATATATGTTACCACCAACTTCTTCTAAATAATTATCTGTAAAATCTTTATCATCCTCTAATTTTCTTCTTACCAAAAAAAAGGTGCCTTTTTCAGATCTAACTGTAATAAAATTAGAAGGATTAATAGTTATATTTGTTTTTAAAAATGAAGTTAAATTTTTATCATTTGATATACTTTGAGATAGCAATTTGTTATTTTCTGAATAGAAAATAACATGAACTTCTTCACTTTTATGAAAATTTGTAACTGGTTTCATTTCTTCGAAGTTTATTTTTAAGATTTTTTTTTCTTCCTGCATTTTATTTACCTATTTACTTTCATTTTATTGTAATAAATTAACATAGACATTAATAGTATATTAAGAAACGTAATAAAAATTAAAAATTTAACCTTTTTAAGTTATTTGTAATTCAATGATTATTTCAAAATATATTTTCAAACAAACATTATCAAATGTTATAACTTCTACATTAGTATTTATTGCAGTAATTTGGTTGAGTCAGTCTTTCAAAATAATTAAACTAGTTATAGATAAAGGAGCTGATTTTTCTGATTTTTTGATTTTATCATCATTTAGTTTTCCTAATTGGTTAATTATAGCTTTACCATTTGGAACATTTGCTGGATGCATGATTTCTTATTTTAGATTAGAAAATGATAAAGAAATTATAGTTATGAAATCAGCTGGACTAAATTTTATAGGAATTAGTGCACCAGCTATTTTGATCAGTCTAATCACTTCGACAATATTATTAATTAATGTTCATTTTATTTTACCTTCTTCATATAAAAGTTTTAAAGTTTTACAAAATGAAATACGCAACAGTTCAGAATCTATAAAAATTAAAGATAATATTTTTGTTGATTTAAATGATAATCAAACAATTTTTATACATAGACTAAATACAAAAAACTATTTTGAAGAAATATTTATACAAGATAGAACTAATTCAGAAAAAATAATTGAACTTTTTGCGAAAAAAGGTTTTTTAGAGTATTTTGATGATGACATAATAATTTATATGAGTGATGGAACAAGAGTTTCGACTGATAAACAAAATATTTCAACTATTATGGACTTTAAGATATACAATTTACTTATCAAACCAGATAAGGTATACTCTAGTGCCGAAAGAGTAATCGAGTACAACGAGTATAATTTTTTTGATTTAATTAAAAAGGCAAGAAAAGATAAGGCTAATGAGGGCAAACTTCTTGCAGAAGCACACAATAGAAATACTATTTGTCTATTGCCAATTTTATATACTCTAATTGCAATGATTTTTATTTTAAACGGTTACCATTCTAGAGAACCTTCTAAATATAGAAAAGTAACAAGCGTAGTTTTTCTAATATTGATACAAATCATAATTATTCTAATAAAAAACGCCGCACACTTTAATGTCAATTTAATATCAATTATGTATTTATTTCCTATTAGCCTTATTATAATTAGTTTTGTAATACTCCATAAAAATATAAATATGACTAAATATTTTTTGAATTTTAAATTTGGACGAAATACTTAACAATGGAACAACATAATCAAATACCATTCATACTTTTTAAATATTTTACAAAAGACATATTAAAGTATTTTTTAATGGCACTAATAACCTTTATTTTATTAATTCTTTTTATAGATATTATTGAATTATTTAGACGTTCAGCAAATAAAGTTGGAGTTGAACATCTTGCAAAAGCAACTTTCATTGACATTTTGGGAATGGCAAGTTTAAAAATCCCTAGTAATATAGAGAAAGTTATCCCGTTTTCAGTTTTAATAGGATCTATTGCATGTTTCAACCAATGGAGAAAGAAAAGTTATTATATAATATCTAGAACATTTGGAATCTCACTATGGCGATTAATTTTTCCTATATTAATAGTTCTATTCACAATAGGTATTTTTTCAATTGGATTATTAAACCCAATTTCAACAATTTTTAATAAAAAATATGATACCCTTCAGGCTGTATTTTTTGGAGAAAAGAATTTAAAATCATTTTCCTTCGATACAAAAGGCTTTTGGATAACAAATACTTCTAAAGATAAAAAATTTATAATAAATGCTAAAAAAATAGATGATAAAAATAAAATGCTTCATAATATTAATATTTTTATTCTCAGTAAAAATAGGGAGATTGAGAAAAGAATAATTGCAGAATCAGGTAGGATTTTCTTGAATTCAATTGAACTTTATAAGGTTCAGGAAACAAGTCGAGAAAAACAGTTAACAAAACTAAAACAACTTATTTTACCAATTAAAATTTCTTCAAACAATATTAGTATTGCAATAGCCAAACCTGAAACAATATACATTTTAGATCTACCATTATATATATATACAATGAAAAAATATGGTTTGAATACATCAAGACATTTAATTTACTTATATAAGTTAATATGTCAGCCTTTATTAATAGTTGCTATGATTTTACTTTCAGCAGCAATAATGTTAAGGAGTAGCGAAAGAAAGATTCAAATTGGCATTATTTCTTATTCATTAGTTATTGGATTTAGTTTGTATTTCATAGGTGATATAATTTTTGCTTTGGGAACTAATGATAGACTACCTGCATTATTATCAGGATTTGGACCGACTTTAATTGGATTATTTTCTGGCTGTTACTTAATTAGCGATATGGACAGTTCAAAGAAATTAATAATGAAAACTAAAGGTTAAAAATTGGTTAAACTAAAAAAAATTAAAACTTATTTTACCCTAAATATTGTCTTAGGTTTTTTTTTAATAGCATTCATACCACATAAGCTCATTGCAAATTCTAATCATATTGTAGTAATAGTCAATGGTTTACCAATAACCAAGCTTGACGTAATAAACAGAGCAAAACTAATTCACTATTCATTAGAAAAGAATATTCAATTTGGAAATCTAAGTAATTTATATGAGCAATCTCTTCAAAAAATTATAAATGAAACTATAATGATATCAGCAGGATTGGAATTAAATAAAAATATCGAAACTTTAGTCAAGAAAAGGGCCTATCAAATAACCTTATCTAACTTTCAAAATTCTGAAAAAAAGTTCAATGAATTTATTAAAAAATTATCTATCTCAAAACAAAGTGTTTTGAATAAGTATGAAAGTGAGTTGATCTGGGCGACGGTATTAAAAAGTACTTTTAAACAAGATATTATTAATATAAACGAAAAAGCTAAATCACTAATTGAGCAGGAAAAACTTAACATTAATAAAGATAAATATGATCTAGCTGAGATTGTTATCCCTAGAAAAGACAATAAAGAATTGATTAAAAAAGTTTTAAAAGCTTTAGATAATGGTTCAGATTTCTCAAAAATTGCGAAACAAGTATCAGTAAGTGGATCAAACAAATTTGGTGGAAAAATAGGATGGAAAACTTATGAAGAATTACCTAAAGCTATTACATCAAGTAAATCACAAATCACAAGTAATGAAATATTCAGCTATAAAACTAAAAATAATTTTAATATAGTTAAAGTTTTAAGTAAAAGAGTTAAAGGAAAAGTAAATCAATCTGAAGATCTGGTTTTATTAGCCCAGTTCAAGTTTAAAATTAATTTTGGAAATAAAGAAGAATTATATTCAAAAATTAAAAACAAAATATCTCTTAATTTGATTAATAAAAAAAATTGCAATTCACTCAAACAAATAAATTATGATCAAGATATAACACTTAAAGTTATAAAATCTAGAATATTAGATCTAGATATTAGTATGCAGAAAGCATTAATTAATTTAAAATTATTTCAAATTATGAAACCTTTTTATAATGGAAATAGTGGATATTTATTTGTTTTATGTGATAAAGTTAAAGCAAGAATAAAAGAATTTAATCCAAGTCAAATTAAAAATAGTCTTTTAGAAAAAAAATTTATTGTTTTGAGTGCTAAATTACTAAAAAAATTGACCCAAAATTCAACAATTGTTCATAAAAATAAACTAAATTAATGTCAAATAAAGATAGAATAATTTCAAAAAAAAAAATTATTTTAATTTCTGCGGGAGATCCATCGAGCATAGCTTCAGAGTTGACAATAAAAGCGTTGCAATCTGGTAAGATCATCGATGATATATTACCTATAATTGTTACTGAATCTAATTTAATTGAAAATCATAAAAATATTATTGAAGACAATTGGAAGATCAACGAGATCAAAGATGAAAATAACTTTTTAGATTATAAAAAGAACAACTTCAATATAATTCCTATGAAAATTGAAAATAAAGTTAAATTAGGTAACCCATCTGTTAAAAATTGTGAGTTTATAAAATCATCTATTATTAAATGTATTGAATTAGAAAATAGAACGATTGCATCAGCAATAGTAACTAACCCAATTAATAAGAATATAATGTATCAAGCAGGATTTAAATATGCAGGGCATACTGAATTTTTAGCTACTTTTTCTAAAAAAAACATACAACCAGTCATGATGTTAGTAAGTGAATACCTTAAGACCATACCTTTAACTATTCATGTTCCTATTATAGATGTTCCGAATCTAATTACTAGAGAGCTCATTGTAAGTACTGTAAAAATCACTTCGAACTATTTAAAAAAATACTTTGGGATTAATAAACCTAGGATTGTAATAACTGGACTTAATCCACATTCTGGAGAAAATGGTGAAATAGGATTAGAAGAACAAAAAATTATTATACCTTGTATAAATGATATTAAAAATAATAGTTCTATTTTATTAAATGGTCCACTTTCTGCTGATACAATATTTTCATATCAGCAAAGACAAACATATGATGTAGCTATATGTATGTATCATGACCAAGCTTTAATTCCAATTAAAACACTAGATTTTAATAATGCTGTAAATGTAACTCTTGGTTTAGATTTTATTAGAACTTCTCCAGATCATGGAACTGGGTTTGATATAGCTGGTAAGGATAAAGCAAACCCTGGAAGTTTGATTTCAGCTATAAATCTTGCTTACTTAATGAGTGTTAATAAAGATAATGCGTAATATCAACCATCATAATCTTTTAAGCATTCAAGAAACTTTAAAAAAAAATAACATTAAAATCCAAAAAAAGTTAGGTCAAAATTTTTTATTTGATATTAATCTTACTGATAAAATTGTTATGAAGTCTGAACCACTTTCTTCTACTATAATAGAAATTGGCCCAGGTCCAGGAGGATTAACAAGATCTATTCTTAAAAAAAATCCCTCCAAACTTTTTGCTGTAGATAAAGATCATCAATCACAATTAATGTTGAAGGAATTAAAAGAAATTTATAAAGATAAATTACAAATAATAATTGCAGATGCAATAGACTACCCCATTTGGGAATTAGGTGATAGTCCAAGACAAATTATAGCCAATTTACCATATAATGTTGGTACTAAAATGTTAATTAATTGGCTAAAACATGTCAGACATTTTGAAAAATTTACATTAATGTTCCAAAAAGAAGTAGCTGAAAGAATAATTGCAAATGTTGGCAGTCCTAATTATGGGAGATTATCAATACTAACAAATTGGTTAACTAAAACTAGAAAGTTATTTGACATTCCTGCAACAGCTTTTATACCCGTCCCAAAAGTAACCTCTTCTGTAATTGAGTTAATACCAAGATCAAAACCAATTTTTGATATCAGCTTTAGTTCCCTAGAAAAAATTACCTTTTTGGCATTTAGTCAAAGACGAAAAATGTTAAAAAGTAGCTTAAGATCAGTCAATGGTGAAGTTATTTTGGAGGATTTGCAAATATCTTCTAAATTAAGACCCGAGGAAGTATCTATTATAGATTTTTGTCGAATAGCCCAAAAAGTATATCCCAATGGCCTTAAGAGTTAATTTATAATTGTAAAAGCTTCTTAACAAAAATAGGTATTATTTTTTGTCTATATTTTTTTAATCTTTCTGCAAACAAAATTGACGTTATAGAATTTACAGCCACATGAATATCTTCATTAATAATTATAAAATCATATTCATCATAATGACTTATTTCTTTTTTTGCTTCAGACATTCTTTTAAGAAAATCATCTTTATTTTCACTCGCTCTATTTCCAAGACGATATTCCAACTCTTTTATAGATGGAGGTAAAACAAATATTTTAACAACATCATTTGGAATATATTTTTGAATTTGCCTTGTTCCTTGCCAATCAATATCAAGTAAAACATCAATTCCATTTTCTATTTTTTTTAAAATTTCTGATTTAAGAGTTCCATAATAATTTCCAAAAACTTCTGCATACTCAACAAATTCATCATTTTCAATCATTTTTAAAAAATCATCCTTACTTTTAAAAAAATAATCTTTCCCATCAAACTCACTTATTCTTTTTTTTCTAGTAGTAACGGAGACTGATAAACTGACATCTTTAATACTATTAATAATTTTTTTACATATAGTTGTTTTTCCAGCACCTGATGGAGATGAAATTACTAAAACAACACCTCTTCTATTATTTTTGTTCAATTTCCCTACCTTTTTTTAGAATATTTTTCCATAATTCAATATTTTTTTTATGTTTAGTGTAAGTTCTTGAAAATCTGTGTCCACCCTGACCGTTACTTACAAAATAAAAATAATTTGTTTTTTTATAATTATTTAAAGCATTCATGACATTTTTTCCAGGATAAGAAATAGGAGTTGGTGGCAAACCATAATTTAAGTATGTATTAAATAGATGAGGTGATTTCAAATGTTTTTTTTTGATTTCTTTTCCATTAATATTTAGACCATAAGCTAAAGTTACATCAGATTGGAGTCTCATTTTTTTTATTAATCTATTAATAAATACGCTTGCTACAAGCTGACTATCCTTATAAGAACTAGCCTCCTTTTGAACCATTGATGCCAGAATAATTAAATCCATTTTACTTTTTAAAATAAAGTTTTTAGGTAAATTTTGCCAAACCTTATTAACTAATTTTGTTTGCTCTAATTTCATACGTCTTAATAACTTTTTTCTAGAATAACCCCATTTATAATTATAAGTATCTGGTTTATAAATACCTTCCTTTAGTTCATCTATACTTCCAGATAAACTGTTTGTGTTTAATAACTTTTTTCTTAGTTCAAAAGCAGACCATCCTTCAATGAGGGTAAAACGTCTGGTAATTGTATTACCACTATGAAATAGATTTACAATATCTAGAATAGAAAAACCTTTTGGTATTAAATATTCACCGGCCTTAGGAATGAAGTGACTTTTACTCACTAAGGTAATAATTCTCCAATTCAAATACGAAACTTTTATATTCTTTATATATAGTTGTCTCAAAATTTCTTTTTGATCTGTATTTTGTTTTATCAAAAAATTAGTATCTTGATGCACAATCTTTTCTTTTTTTAATTTTGAAAAATGTAAGTATGAAAAAATATGTAAACTAATTAAAAAAAATACACATAAAGAAAGCTTATATTTGTGCCTCAATCTGCGTTTCCAATTATTAAGCTAGCGTTTGTGCCACCAAATCCAAATGAATTTGATAACACATTGCTTATTTTCTTATTTTTATATTTCAAAGGAACTAAATCAAATCCGATGGCGTCCTTATCAGGATTTATTAGATTATTTGTTGGAGGTATGATTTGATTTACAATCGATAAAATAGAATATATTGCTTCTATAGCTCCAGCTGCACCTAATAGATGCCCAGTTGCTGACTTTGTCGAACTTATACTTACTTTACTTACGTCTCCATTAAGAAGTCTTTTTATAGCTTTCAACTCAATAACGTCGCCAAGAGGAGTGGATGTTCCATGAGCATTAATATAATCAATATCAGTTGATTTTAAATTACAATCATTTAAGGCCGCTTTCATAGCTCTAAACCCACCATCACCTGTTTCAGCTGGAGCAGTTATGTGATGAGCATCTCCAGACATTCCATAACCTTTTATCTCAGCATAAATTTTTGCACCTCTTGCAATTGCATGATCACGTTCTTCTAAAACTAGAACACCTGAACCTTCTCCCATGACAAAACCATCCCTATTTTGGTCCCATGGCCTAGAACTTTCCAATGGTCTTTCATTAAAGTTAGTGCTAAGTGCTCTCGCAGATGCAAAACCAGCCATCCCTATTCTACAACAAGCCGCCTCAGCTCCTCCTGCTACCATAACATCTGCATCACCATACTTAATAATTCGAGCAGCATCTCCAATAGCATGAGCCCCTGTTGAACATGCTGTCACAACTGAGTGGTTAGGTCCCTTAAATCCGTATTTTATACTAATTTGTCCAGATAATAAATTTATAAGTGATGAGGGAATAAAAAAAGGACTAACTTTTCTTGGACCTTTTAATAGCATTAATTCTGTTGTTTTAGCTATGGTTTCAAGACCACCAATTCCTGAACCTAGAATAACACCAGTTCTAAATTTGTCATTATCACTTTTAGGAATCCAACCAGAGTCTTCAACTGCTTGAATGGCTGCAATTATACCATAAGCTATGAATCTATCTATTCTTTTTTGATCTCTTGGTTCTATCCATTGATCTATGTCTAATCCTGCTTCAGGATCTTCATCTTTATTTGATATTTGACCAGCTATTTTACAAGGTATGTCAGATACATCAAAGTTAAGTATTTTTCTTATACCAACTGATCCAGAAATCAAACGCTTCCAGTTTATATCAACACCATTACCTAGAGGTGTTAACATACCTAAACCTGTAACAACAACTCGACGCATAAAGAACTCCTATTTATAACAAGAGCAAATAATTATAACTTTAACTGTTTGCAGATATAAAATCTATTGCATCTTTAACAGTTTGAATTTTCTCAGCAGCATCATCAGGTATTTCGCATTCAAATTCTTCTTCAAAAGCCATAACTAATTCAACAGTATCTAAACTATCAGCTCCTAAATCATCAATAAAACTTGCACTTTCTATCACTTTTGCTTCATCAACACCAAGGTGTTCTATTACTATTTTAGTTACTCGACTAGATATGTCACTCATTATTAATGCCCCTTAATTCTATTTGTAAAAAGTATTTAAACTATATCTAAATACCTCTAAGTATTTATCGTTTTCGAGTACCATAAATATTATATGATGCCAAGTACATATTATCTTTTTAATAAATTATTTGAAATTATAACATTCCCATTCCACCATTTACATGTAAAGTTGTTCCCGTCACAAAACTAGATTGGTCACTAGCTAAATAAATACATGCTGAAGAAATATCTTCAGGCCGACCAAGTCTATCAACAGGAATGTTTTTTATAATATTATTTTTTTGTTCTTCAGTAAGTTTATCTGTCATTGGTGTAGATATAAACCCAGGAGCTATTAAGTTACAAGTTATACCCCTTGAAGCAACTTCAGCAGCAATTGACTTGGTTAATCCGATTAAACCAGATTTAGAAGCAGAATAATTACTTTGACCTGCATTTCCAGTATAACCAACTATTGAACTAATAAAAATAATTCTACCATATCTTCTTTTAATCATACCTCTCAAAAGTTGTCGTGTAAGTCTCATTGCAGCTGTAAGGTTTACATTAATAACTTTATTCCAATCTTCATCTTTCATTCTCATTAACAAGCTATCAATAGTTATTCCTGCGTTATTAATTAAAATATCTACTTGTCCAGAATATTCTTCAGCTTTTTTAGCCATTGAGATTATGCTTTCTTTATCATCTAGGTTAGCAACTATAACTTCTACGTCACCACCTAGATCTGTTGCTAAATCATCCAGCACCTCTTTTCTTGTTCCAGATAAAATTATCCTAGCTCCAGATAGTTTCATTTTATGTGCTATAGATTTCCCTATTCCTCCTGAAGCTCCAGTTATCAAAGCTGTTTTACCATTTAAATTAAACATTTTTTCTCCATAATTTTAAAATAGGTTTTAAATTATTTTTAATAAACCATCAAAATCTGAAGGTTTTTCTATATTGAGTGTATTGGCTTTTTTTACCATTCTTTTTGCGATACCAGTTAAAATTTTTCCATTCCCTAGTTCTAAAATTACTTTTACCCCTAATGTATCCGCTAAGATCATAGTTTCTCTCCATTTAACAGTGCCTGTAACCTGATCAATTAAATTTTGCTTTAAGATTGTTACATTTTTTTCAGGTAATGCGTTTATATTACTAATAATTGGAACAGACGGAGTATCAAAATTTAAATCATTAAGTGCCTGTTCCATTTTTATTTGAGCTGGATACATCAAAGAACAATGAAATGGTGCGCTTACTGGTAAAATAACTGATCTTTTAACTCCAAATTCCTTTGATATTTCTATTGCTTTTTCAACAGCTAATTTATCTCCACTTATGACTACTTGCCCGTCTGCGTTATCATTGGCTATGTTGCAAACTCCAATTGATACTACGTTATCGATTATTTTTTTTGTTGTAATGATATCCACTCCAATTAGAGCAGCCATAGCACCTTTATTTAATGGCACTGCTATTTGCATTTCCTTGCCCCTTAACCTCAAGAGATTTGCGCATTCTGATAAAGAAAAAACTCCAGCTACTGTCATTGCAGTGTATTCACCTAATGAATGCCCGCAAACATAATTAGCTAATTGAGGAAGTTTTTTGTTACTCATTTTGCTTAGAACTCTGAAAACAGCAACACCACAGGCCATTAGTGCTGGTTGTGCATTTAAGGTAAGAGCTATGTCTTTTTCTGAACCTTCCCACATTATTTTACTTAAATTAAAACCAAGAGCATCATTAACTTCTTCAAAAACTTCTCTAGCTTCTAAGAAGTTATCTGACATTTCCTTACCCATTCCAATTTTTTGAGAACCTTGCCCTGGGAAAACAATAAAATTCATATTTAATCCTTTTAGTAAAATGAATATTTAAGATTTAATAAATAATATTTTTAATTAAATCATTGCAAAATAATAATAAACATTTATGTTCCAAAAATAATCTTTATACTAGCATAATTTATTTTATGTGCTCCTTGCTAGATAATTTATTATCTGGTCAACCTGGGTTCTGCCCAAATAGCCATAAGGAGATCAATATGGCATTATACGAAAGTGTAATAATAGGAAGACAAGATCTTACTGTAAATCAGTTTGAAACGTTAATAGAAGAGTTTATTTCTGTATTGAAGTCACAAAGTGGTGAAGTTAAAAAAAGAGAATATTGGGGGCTTAGAAATCTTGCCTACAAAATTAACAAAAACCGCAAAGGGCATTATTTAATGCTGAATATTGATTCACCTCCAAGCGGGATTTCAGAATACGAACGTTTAATGGGTTTGCACGAAGATATTGTCAGATTTTTAACTATTAAAATTGATGAGATAAATGAGATTCCTTCTCCTATGATGAATGGTAAAAGTGAGCGTAGCCGCTCAGATAATAACGTTCCAAATAATGCACCTTCCGCCAATAATAATTAATTTAGGAGATTTTGATGACACAATTAGATATAAAAAGATCTGCTTTAAGAAAACCTTCACAGAAAAGAAGAAAGTCTTGTCCATTTGCGGCTCCTAATACACCTCCAATAGATTATAAAGACTTAAAAGTTTTAACTAGATATGTTTCAGAACGAGGTAAAATAATTCCTTCAAGGATTTCTGCGGTATCAGCTAAAAAACAAAGAGAATTATCAAAAGCAATAAAAAGAGCAAGATTCTTAGCATTAATGCCTTACGTAGTCGGTTAAAGTCTGGAGAAAGATATGAATGTAATTTTATTAGAAAGAATTGAAAAACTAGGTCAAATGGGGGATCTAGTTAATGTTAAATCTGGTTTTGCAAGAAATTTTTTACTACCCAAAGGTAAAGCCGTTTTTGCTTCAAAAGAAAATATTAAAGATTTTGAAGAGAAAAAGATTCAGTTAGAAGGTGAAAATATTGAAAAAAAGAATGAAGCTTCAAAATTAGCTGATTCCATTGAAATAAAAGAAGTAGTTATAATTAGAGCAGCAAGCGAAGCCGGCCAACTATACGGCTCAGTATCAGCAAAAGATATAGCTGAGGCAATAGCTAGTTCTGGGCTAACAGTAAACAAGAGCCAAGTTAACTTAAATAAATCATTAAAAACTCTTTCTTATGAAGATATTAGCATTAATCTTCACCCAGAGGTAAGTATTAAAATTAAATTAAATATTGCACGTTCTAAAGAAGAAGCACTTGAACAAAATAAACTTGGAAGAGCTATCATAAATACAGAAACAAGTTCAGGCGACATTAGATCCGAAAGAGCACAAAAAGATGCAAAAAGATTTGATAAAAAAGAAGAGAAAATAAAAGAAACAAATGAAATAGATACTTCTTCCCTAGAAACAATTTCTGAAACAAATAATGAAAAGCTAGATGATAAGGAAGATAAAACTGTAATTAATTCTTAGTTAATATTTTTTAATGGTTTAAGCTTTGCAATATTGTTATATGATAAATAATTATTTTTAAATATTATTTGTTAGTGTAATCATGACCGAAAATATAAATATTATTTCTAATGTTGATAGTAATTCATCATTAGATGAAACTTCATTATTAACTAACAAAATGCCTCAAAATTTAGAAGCTGAACAAGGCTTAATAGGCTCCATACTTTTTGATAATAAAACATTAGAAGATCTTCCAATTTCATTTGATAGCAAGCATTTCTTTGATCCTCTTCATGTAACTATCTTTGATGCTTGTGTATTAATCACGGATAATGGAAGATTAGCTGATCCTATTACCCTCAAGGGTTACTTGAAAGATGAAACTTCATTTCGAGATATTAATATTGAAAAATACCTTTTAGACCTAAGAGAAGGTGTAT
Source organism: uncultured Rhodobacterales bacterium (assembly GCA_964519035.1). GTDB lineage: Bacteria > Pseudomonadota > Alphaproteobacteria > Puniceispirillales > Marisalimonadaceae > CAJJBL01. The sequence continues at coordinate 45,490 of CAZFKZ010000005.1, forward strand.
TGTCTTTAAGCAAAGCAAAATTTTATGCAGATGAGATACGAAACTGTTATATAAGAAGATCTCTTATAAGAATTGGAGATGACTTGATTGAAAGATCAATGAACCCTTCAGTTGACACAGCTCCAGATAAAGAGATTTCTAACACAGAAGAACAATTATACAATCTTGCAGAAAAAGATCAGGTTAATGCCGGGCCTGTTGATTTTAAAACTGTATTAGGAAAAGCAACAAACCAAATTAATGAAGCATACCAAAGAAAAGGTAGTTTATCTGGAGTTGACACTGGTTTTTCTGGTTTGAACCGTCAATTAGGTGGATTAAATAAATCAGATCTTCTTGTTTTAGCTGGCAGACCAGCAATGGGCAAAACTGCATTAGCAACGAATATTGGTTTCAATGCAGCTAAATCAAGTAATCCTGATGAGCTTCAATCCATACTTATTTTTTCTCTAGAAATGTCTGCGGAACAGCTAGCTCAAAGGATATTAGCTGAACAATCAACCATTAATTCACATAAATTAAGAAGTGGTGATATTAATGATAAAGAGTTTTCAGATTTAGTTTCCACTCAAAACAATATAATGAATCTTCCATTTTTTATTGACGACACTCCTGCTATTTCAGTAAGCCAAATTGCTTCAAGAGCAAGAAGGTTAAAAAGAACAAATGGTCTAACTTTAATAATAATTGATTATATACAATTAATCCAAGGGACTAAGGCAAGTGAAGCTCAAGGTAGAGTGCAAGAAGTCTCAAGTATAACCAGAGGTCTTAAATCACTTGCTAAAGAATTAAATGTTCCAATTCTTGCACTTTCTCAACTCAGTAGAGCTGTAGAACAAAGAGAGGATAAAAGGCCAATCCTTGCTGACCTAAGAGAATCAGGATCAATAGAACAAGATGCGGATGTTGTAATGTTCGTTTATCGCGAAGAATATTATCTTGATAAAAGTGAACCAACTCAAAGAGACAATGAAAACCAAGAAAGCTTTAGTGAAAGATTTTTAAGATGGCAAGATAAACGAAACTTAGCTGAAGGAAAGGCTGAAATTATTATATCTAAACAAAGACATGGACCAACTGGAATAATACAGGTTCAATTTGAAGCACAATATACTAGGTTTATGGATTTAGCTGAAGATAGCAGAATCCCAAGTCAAACTTATTAATACTTATGACTTATATTTTTTTAGAGTATTTTAAATGCAAGGTTTTTTAAATATATCATTAGATATAATTAAGTATAATTGGACAAAACTAAACCATGCATCAAATGGAAAGGCTGCAGCAGTAATTAAAGCTAATGCTTACGGTTTAGGAATGATTGAGATTACAAAAGCTTTGATTGATGCTGGTTGTAATTTTTTTTATTTAGCTAACCTAGATGAGGCTGTAACTTTACGAAAAAAATACCCTTCTAATAATATTTCTATAGCTGTATTTGAAGGTTTTTTTAAAGGAAATGAAGCATTTTATTTTGATAATAACCTAATACCAATTATTAATAGTTTAAATCAGTTAAAAAGATTAAATAAATATAACGTCACAAACCAAAACAAAACCTCAATAAATGCTATACTTAATATAGATACTGGTATGAATAGATTAGGTCTTAAAAAGGATGAAATTGATTATATATATGAGAATCAAGATATTTTGAGAAGTACTAAATGGGAATTTGCTATGTCTCATTTAACAAGTTCAAGTAATATTCAAAATAGAAGCAATCAAGAACAATTAAAAAAAATTAATTTATTTTCTGAAATGTTTCCTCATTTTAAAATTAGCTTTGCTAACACTGGTGGAATAATTTTAGGAGAAAGTTTTTGTTTCGATCAAACAAGACCGGGGATAGGATTATATGGCATAGATAGTTTTGGAAATAATTTAAACATACAAAATACAAAGTTAAAATTTCCTTTTGAAATGTTTGCCCCTATAATCCAAATTAAAAGTGTACCAAGAGGAGAAAAAGTATCTTATGGTGGGATTGATATAACAATTGAAAATTCTAAATTGGCAACAGTAGGTATAGGGTACGCTGATGGATGGCTCAGGTTGTTAAAAAAGAATAGTTCCTTTATAATTGACGATCAAGAATGTAGGATACTTGGCAATATAACAATGGATAGTTTTGTCATAGATATTACTCATATTAAAAAAATAGCTTTGAAAGAAGAAAGTTATATAAAATTAATTGATAACTCTAACTTAAAAAATATTTTAAACAAACTAGACCTTATTAGCTATGAATTTCTAACTTTAATTGGAAGTAGGATTAAAAGAAATTATAATTAAGCTCGATTTTAAAGACTAAATAGGATCAAAATTTTGATAAAATTTATAATAAATATATTTCAACATGTTGGGCTTACATTTTTAAGATTTTTATCTGAAATTGGTAAATTTACTGTTTTCTGTATTACATCTCTTTATTGGACTTTAAGACCTCCATGGTACTTCAAACAAATCTATTCTCAAATTATAGATATAGGTTTTTTCTCACTTCCAGTTGTTGGTCTTACTACTTTTTTTTCTGGAATGGTTTTAGCTTTACAAACTTATAGTGGATTTTCTGAATTTAACTCAGAATCTACTGTAGCTAGAGTTGTACTTACTTCTATTACAAGAGAGTTAGGCCCTGTATTAACTGGACTTATGGTAGCAGGGAGAGTTGGAGCAAAAATGGCTGCTGAAATTGCTACTATGAAAGTGACAGAGCAAATTGATGCCTTAGGAACACTTGGCACAAGACCAATGCAATACTTAATTGCTCCTAAACTGATTGCATCAATTATTTGTGTTCCATTTTTAGTTTTAATAGGAAATACAATCGGTATTTTAGGTGGATATATTATTGCCGTTTATAAATTAAACTTTAGCCCTGATTTATATATTAACGCCACTATAGAATATTTATATTGGATTGATGTTATACAAGGTTTAGTTAAAGCCGCAATATTTGGTTATATAATTTCTATGTTAAGTTGCTACTTTGGTTACAATGCTTCAAAAGGTGCTGAAGGTGTTGGTTACGCAACAACAGTAGCCGTTGTATCATCATCAGTCATGATACTTACTAGCACATATATAATTACAGCCTTGTTTTTTGGGTAAAAAATGAACATATCAAAAACAAAAAAAAAAGTTATAGAAGTAGAAAACTTAAGTAAATCATTTAATGGCAATAATATTTTAAAAGAGATTAATTTTGATTTGTATCAAGGTGAATCTATAGTTATTATTGGTGCGTCAGGATCTGGTAAATCGGTACTCTTAAAAAATATAATTGGACTTTTAAAGCCTGATAAAGGATCTATAAAAATTAATGATATTGATACTACAAGTTTATCTAGATCTAAAAGAGAAAGTCTATTTCTAGAACTTGGTATTACTTTTCAGCATGGTGCCTTGTTTGATTCTTTAAAAATTTGGGAAAATGTAATTTTTAGGATTCAAAGACTTAAAAAATTATCACAAAAAGACGGCAAAGAGATTGCATTAGACATTATTAAAAAATTAGGATTAGGCTCAGAAATTTTAGATTTGTATCCTTCAGAAATTTCAGGAGGCATGCAAAAAAGAATTGCTATAGCAAGAGCTATATGTAGCAAACCTAAAATATTATTATTCGATGAACCAACTTCAGGTTTAGACCCAGTAACTGGAAGTGTTATTGATGATTTAATATTAAACTCAGTAAGAAGTTTAGGTGCAAGTGCTATTACTATCACTCATGACATGGCGTCTGTAAGTAAAATCGCAGATAAAGTTATACTTATTGATCAGCAAAAAATTGCATGGTCTGGAAGGCCCAATCAAATGCATAAATCTAAAAATTTAAAAATTCAACAATTCATAAAAGCTATTAACCCAAATTTATTTAAATAAATAAATGAATAAATTATCTAAACGTTATACATGTCAAGTTTGTGGTTCAATTTATAAAAAATGGATTGGTAAATGTGAACAATGCAATGAATGGAATTCTCTAATAGAAGAAGTCACGGCCAAACCGTTAGGACCCTTTTCAAAGTCAAACGGACAAAAAATTAACTTTGAAATTTTAAATAATGATGTAATTGAATATCCCCGGTTAAAAACAAATATAAATGAAATAGATAGAGTTGTTGGCGGTGGATTGGTTTGTGGTTCCGCAACTCTTATTGGAGGAGATCCAGGAATTGGAAAATCAACACTTTTGTTACAATTGGTAGGTAATTTATCTAAAAATAAAGAAAACTGTGTGTATATTTCTGGAGAAGAAAGTATTTCTCAAATTAAAATGCGTGCAGATAGATTAGGTATTATAGATAAAAATATTCAATTTGCTGCAACAACTAACGCTGCAGATATTTCAACAACTATCAAAGAAATGAAAAAGAGATGTGTAATAATAATCGATTCCATTCAAACTATGTATTTACCTCAAATAGGTAGTTTGCCTGGAACCGTAAATCAAGTAAGAGCATGTACAAATGAATTGATAAATGCTGCTAAAAATTCTAATTCTATTTTGATATTAATTGGACATGTTACAAAAGATGGCTCTATTGCAGGCCCAAGAGTCTTAGAACATATGGTTGATACAGTGCTATATTTTGAGGGCGATAGTCATTTTCAATACAGAATTTTAAGAAGTATTAAAAATAGATTTGGACCAACTAATGAAATTGGCGTTTTTGAAATGTTAAGTAATGGACTAAAAGAAATAGAAAATCCATCCGAGTTATTCTTATCAGATAGACAGAAAAATGTTTCAGGAAGCTCTATTTTTGCTGGCTTAGAAGGTACTAGACCTATTTTAGTTGAAGTTCAGGCACTAGTTACGCCCTCTAATCTTCCGTCACCACGAAGGACTATTGTAGGTTGGGACATAGCAAGACTATCTATGTTAAGCGCTGTCTTAGAAGCTAGATGTAAGATCCATTTATCAAATATGGATATTTTTCTAAATATTGCTGGAGGCATTAAAATTAATGAACCTGCAGCAGATTTAGCAGTTGCTGCTGCTATAATCTCATCAGTAAAAAATGTACCTTTATCTTACTCTTCTGTTTTTTTTGGCGAAGTTGGCCTGTCAGGAGAAATTAGAAAGGTTTCACAACCAGAGTTAAGAGTTAAAGAAGCATACAAACTAGGTTTTGATGAAATCACTTTACCAAGCAAACAAAAACTTACGATAAAAGAAAAATTGAGTTATACAGATATAACGCTTTTAAGTGATTTAGTTAATTTAATTACAAATAATTCATAGAGTATTTTGATTTAATGGAACTTTGGAATGAAATATATTTTAATATAATTGATTTATTTGTAATCAGTTTTATTACAATATCTTGCATAGTCGCTTCCTATAGAGGCTTTATTAAAGAAGTATTTAGCATGATCTGTTGGATAGCAGCATTAGTTACTTCATTTCATTTTTATGAAACTATAAGAATTCAACTTGAAGATATAATAAATAATAAAACTTTTCTAGAAACTATATCCTTTTGTTTACCTTTTATTATTACTTTGTTTGTATCAACTTTAATATCTAAATGGCTATCTCCAAAGTTTACTTTACAAGGATTGTTAATTTTTGATAAATTTGGAGGCTTTATATTTGGTATATTAAGAGGGATATTTTTAATAATTCTCTTATATCTAGGATTTATATATTTACTAGGTAAAGAAAAAAATATTCCATTACCTAATATTATTTTAGAAGCGACTTCGTATGATTATATCAAAAATACTTCAATCCTTTTAATAAAATTACTTCCTCTGGAGACGAAGACAATAGAAAACAAATCATTACAAGATGAAATGCGTTCAAATTAATTATTTTTAGTAAGGTATTATAATGTACTGTGAAAAGACGGATCACATTAAAGAAGAATGTGGAGTATTTGGTATTTTTGGCACAGATGAGGCATCTGTTCTTACAACATTGGGGCTTCACTCACTTCAGCACAGAGGGCAAGAGGGAGCTGGTATAGTTAGTTTTGATGGAGACAATTTTCATTCAATTAGAAGACAAGGTTTAGTTGGCGATAATTTTAATAATATCAATACTTTATCTCAACTTCCTGGAAAAACAGCGATTGGACATGTACGATACTCTACAACGGGAGAATCAAAGCCTGAAAATCTTCAACCATTTTTTGCTGATTTAGCACTTGGGGGATTTGCTTGTTCGCACAATGGTAACTTAACAAATAATTACTCACTTCGAAAAAAATTAGTTGAGACTGGTTCAATTTTTCAAACTTCCTCTGATACTGAAATAATTCTTCAATTAGTAGCTCGATCCAAAAAAAAGAAATTGTTAGAAAAACTTACAGATGCACTCTTTCAGATCCAAGGTGCTTATGCTCTTGTTATTTTAACAAATAAAAAACTGATCGGTGTAAGAGATCCATATGGAATCAGACCACTAGTACTTGGAGATAAGAATGGATCTCCTGTTCTTGCTTCTGAAACATGTGCTTTAGATATGATTGGTGCAAAATATGTCAGAGATGTTGAAAATGGTGAGATCATTATAATAACTGAGGACGGTATTGAATCGGTTAAACCTTTTTTAAAAGTAAAAGAGAGACCATGTATATTTGAGAGAATCTATTTTGCAAGTCCTGATAGTATTGTAGATGGGAAAACAGTTTACACATATAGAAAAGGTCTTGGACAGCAACTTGCAATAGAAAATAATATTTCTGCTGATGTTGTAGTTCCTATCCCAGACTCTGGAGTTTCTGCGGCTATAGGGTTTTCTCAAACTTCCTCTATTCCTTTTGAATTAGGTATTATAAGAAGTCATTATGTTGGAAGAACTTTTATAGAACCTTCTCAAAGTATTAGACAGTTTGGGGTAAAACTTAAACATAGTGTTAATAGATCATGTATTGAGAACAAACGTGTGATATTGATTGATGATTCAATTGTAAGAGGTACTACAGCAAGTAAAATTGTTAAAATGGTCTATGAGGCTGGAGCGAAAGAGGTTCATTTAGGTATTTCTTGTCCTCCAATAATGCATCCAGATTTTTATGGAATAGATACACCTAATTATGAAGAGCTCATTGCATCTTATGCAAATATAAAAGAGATGACTAAGTTAGTTGGAGCTAAATCACTTTTCTTTTTAACTTTGGAGGGAACATATAAAGCTATGGGATACGATAAGAGAAATGCTGTAACACCTCAATTTACTGATCATTGTTTTACTGGGGAATATCCTATAGATGTCTCTGAAATTTTAAAGTTAAATTCTAAAAATGCTTAAAAATAAAGATATTGCTTTGGTTACAGGAGCTGGAGGAGGAATAGGTGCGGCAATAGCGTTGGAATTATCAAAACAAAATATGCATGTAATTATTACAGGAAAAACTTTATCTAGTCTAAGTGAAACAGAAAATAACATAAATTCAAACAAAGGATCATGTACAATAGTCCAGTTAGATATGAGAGATTTAAGTGGAATTGATAAGTTAGGAATTGAGATTTTTAATAGATGGGGAAAACTAGATTGTCTAGTTTCTAATGCAGCAATTCTAGGCACATTAGGCCCACTCCATCATCAAACTACTGAAGAATTTAATGATGTAATAAATATAAATTTATTGAGCAATCACAAACTAATTAGATCACTTGATTTTTTATTAAAGAAGAGTAAATCACCAAAAGCACTATTTTTAAGTTCATCTGTTGCAACAAACCCAAAATCTTTTTGGGGAGCCTATGCAATATCTAAAGCTGGATTAGAACATATGATAAAAATTTGGGCTAATGAAAATAAAAATAATAACTTTTCAATAACAATTGCAAATCCAGGAAAAACTAGAACTAAAATGAGAGCACAGGCCATACCTGGAGAAAATAAAAGTAATTTACCAACTCCTTATGAGGTGGCTAAAAAAATAGTGGCAGTTTTTTTTGAAAACCAAAATAAAAGCAAAACACTAAACATATATAATATATAAATAATTTTATTCTACTTTTTGAAAATTAATTTTCTATAGTTGCTGGCTCTAGGTATGAATAATCAAAGTCAACTTTTTCATCAAATTTTCTTGCTAATTCTTGTGCAGTTTTTTCACTATCCTCACAAAAACTCATCCATAATCTATAATTATTGAATCTATAAAAAAACCTTAAAATATCAATTTGAGCGTTACCCACATACCAAGATTTTAAAATCCAACCAATCATAAATAACCAAGGTGATATAATAACTAAGGACATAAAAAAAATTATCGTAATACCAAGAAGTATCCAGAGTCTATTTTGAATCATCCACAATGGTGGTGCTAAACTAGCAAGTATTGATGGTGTAACATTTAATAAAATAGAAGTATGATTGGGTTTCTTGTAAACTTCAAAATCTTCATAAAATATACCTCTATCAAAAAACAATTTTAAACTAACATCATCAATTTCAATAGTTTCTTTAGTATCGATTTGTTCTGCAATTATACCCAATGATCCAGAGATAAAAGTATTAAAAAGAATTTCTTTTCTAACTAATGTTAAAATATGTGTTTTGTCTGAATTGTTTATATTTTTTGAAAATTCATCATATGATGAATAAACAAATTCACCATCTAAACCAATGATGATATCATTCTCTTTTAAATTCATTTGAAATGCACGTGATGAAGTTCTAATAGATTTAATCTTTAAAAACTTTTTTTCAATTATTTCTTTATTATCCATTTATATTTGCCTCTATTATAAATTAATAAATTTTATGGATATTTAATACGACTTGATTTATCAGCTATTTTTCCTAAAACACTATTATTTTGTTTAACTAATCTTGAAATTTGTTGTGCTTGTATAGCTTGATTTGCAACTATTTGTTTATAAATTGCTTTGTTACTTACTTGTTTAACAACTCCAGCTATTGCTTTACGATTTGAAACAACTACATTCTTCAAGGTAGTACTAAGGGAACTATTAAGTTTAGCATTATTAGAAGTCAATGTTTTAGAAGTATTATTTAATTCTTTGACTAAAGTTTCAGTAATTAATCTTAATTCTCCAACGGTATTGTCATTTGTTTGTTTAACTCTCTTCTCTATTTTATCTAGAGTAAATACTAGCTTTTCATTTACAGCTAGTAAATCACCTTGTTTTTTTATAGCAATATCTAAACTTTTTAAAGAATTGTTAACTCCATCAACATTTTCAGCAAAAACTACAAGTGCTTCTCTACTAGTTTCGGTCATATTACTTAATTTACTTGATGCTTGCATAAATAAGAAAGCACTCACTGCTACTACTATTAATCCTGAGACTATAGAAGATACAAAAACCACAGTTGTATATTTATGAATTTGTTTCACTTTTCCCTCCAATATAGCATGTTCTTTTCTAACTTTATTATATTCTGAAGTTACATCAGTTGCTGCATCAGCAGCATCTAAGGCTAGCTTTATGCTTTCTTGAACAGCTTCGACTTTAGTATCCATTTAATTATCCTAAAAAAATATTTATTACGCATTAAGTTATTTAAATTTCTTTTCAAACCTATATGCACATTCTGTACCAGTTGTTTTAAAAACTTCTATAGAAGGAGTTAGTTTAGAGATAAAACCAAATTTTTTACATCCCCATGGTCTTTCTTTTTTATAGGTAATGTAAAAATGCAAACAACCCATACATTTGATCTTTCTTTCTATTTTGTTTTTTTCATTATTCATAAAATTAAACTTTTTTATTTCTTAAACTTTAAGCACCAATAGATTAATTCAGCTATTTTAAACCTAAACGCTCCAAAAATAGCTGTTAAGGCAAAAAACCAATATAAAGAAGCATAAAATAAATCACCTTGTTCTTTTAATGAACTAGCTTCAAAATGGCATAACAAGGCAGACCAAAAAAACATAGCTGTAATTATTAATTGTCCAATTGTTTTTTTTCTATTCACTTTAACCTCTAAATTTATTTTAGTTTTTTTCCATATTCATCAAAACTCATATCTTCTGGAACATCAACTTGAGGATATTCGACTTCTTCACCTCTTTCAATTTTAAAAATATAGGCAAGAATAGATGCAACAGCAGAGTATAAGTGTTCTGATATTTCTTTTCCTATTTCACTTGTAAAATATAAGGCTCTTGCTAATAATGGACTTTGAAAAACTGTAACATCATTTTCACCTGCTAATTTGATTATTTTTTCTGCCATCATTCCTCTACCCATAGCTAAAATAACTGGAGCTCCAGATTCACCAACTTCATATTTTATAGCAACAGCAAAATGTGTAGGGTTTGTTACTATAGCCGAAGCATCTTTTACATTTTCAAGAGCCGCATTTTGACCTGAAGCTCTATTTGCCACTTCATTTTGTAATCTTCTTATTTTTTGTTTAACTTCTGGTGAACCGTCTGTATCTTTATTTTCATCTTTAACTTCTTTAATCGTCATTTTCAACTTTTCTATGTGTTGATATTTTTGCCACATAAAATCAAATAAAGCGATGAAACCAAGAACAATCAACAGTGAGATAGTTAACTTAGGAAAATTTTCTAACAGTATTGATAATGCTGAAAATAAATTCCTTTCTGATAATGATAAGATATCTTTTATATTCACATAGATCACTGCATAGGTAATTCCACCTAATAACCCTACCTTAAATAAAGATTTAATGAGTTCTACTAAACCTTTTGAAGAAAAGATTCTCTTTAAACCAGAAAACAGATTAATTCTATTTGTTTTGAAATGTAAACTCTTAGGAGCAAAATTTATACCTCCCACAGCCATTTGAGTAAAAATGATAGTTAATATTAGAGGCACACCAATAAGAAGAGTTATATAAATAACTTGTTCAATTAGTTTTCCTAGTCCAATCATTGGTGACTGATTTTGTAAAAAGTTTAAATCAAATAAGAAAAAAACTTTCCAGATTGATAAAAAATCTCTTACAAAAAAAGGTAATGAAGTTAATATTAATAAACCCATAATTAAAGTTGTAAAAACAAACATTTCTTTAGATGATAATACAGTTCCATCTTCTGCAGCTTTTTCTAATTTCCGAGCAGAGGGTTCTTCGGTTTTATCTTGAGCACTTTCATCTTCGGCCATTTTAAAAGCTTCTTTTTGCTGGTGAATGAAGTATATTATCAACTAAATTTATTGCTAAACCAGTTAAATCAGAAAAGGCATTCGAAATAGGCCCTACTCCTCCATATAAAAAAATAAATACACTAATTAATGTTATAGGAAATCCAAATGAAAAAAGATTTAAAGAAGGAGCTGATCTAGTTATAATTCCAATTGAACATTGAATTAAAAGCAGACCTCCAACGACAGGTAAGCTTATGAGGGCTGCTAAGTAGAGCATTTTTCCAAATGTTTCAACACCAACTTTACTTACCTCAGAAAAATCTAATGTTAAACCAATAGGAAGATATACGTAACTTTCTATTATTAATTTAATAATATATAAATGTCCGTCTAGTGATAAAAAACAAGAAATTAGAAATAGTGATAAGATAGAACTTAAGACAAGTGTTTGTCCTCCAGACTGAGGATCAATCATACTTGACATTGATAGTCCAGCGGTAGAGGCAATTTTTTCTCCTGCTAAAGTTGCTGAAGCAAAGAGAATATTTAAAACTAATCCTACCGATAATCCAATACCAATTTCTGATAAAATTAATAAAAATAAATTAAACCCCTCAATTTCCTGAATGTCAGGAACTTTTAAAACAGGAAATAAGAAAGCTGTTAAACTTATACTCATAACAATTCTTACTTGTAATGGAATTCCACTACTGGCAAAAAAAGGAGCGCTAATAACAAATGAAGATATTCTTAAAGAAGCTATAAAAAAAGCCAATAAATACTGAGTTAAATTAAATAAATCTAATCCTGGTATATTAAATTCAGTTCCGTTCATAATATCTACCTAAAAACCTAATTTTGACCAACACCAGCAACCTGATCAAAAATAAATGCAAAATAATCAGCTAACCCCATCATAAAAAAATTACCCAATAATCCTAGGCCCAACATAACTATCACCACTTTGGGAACAAAACTTAATGTCATCTCATTAATAGAGGTGGCGGCTTGAATAATTCCAATAAATAATCCTATCCCAAGAGCTAAACCTAATATTGGTCCTGATATCAATAAGACTTGGTAGAAAGCCATACTCAACATGTTAATATTTTCGTCAAATGTCATTTTAATTATCCTGCAGCAAAAGTACTTACTAGAGAGCCAACGGTCATACTCCAACCATCCACTAGTACAAATAATAAGAGTTTAAAAGGTAATGCAACTAACATTGGTGATAACATCATCATTCCAAGAGACATTAAAATAGAAGATATCACCATATCAATTACAAGAAATGGTAGAAATAATAAAAAGCCAATTTGAAAAGCAGTCTTAAGCTCACTTGTCATAAAAGCTGGTAAAGCTATTCTAAAAGGAATATCTGCAACTTCATCAAATTTTTCTAAACCTGCGAGTTCAGAAAACATAATTAGATCACTTTTTCTTGTATTTTTAACCATGAATTTTTTCATTTCCGAGCTGGCTGTTTCAAGAGCTATATCTGCTGGAATTGTTTTATCCATATATGGTACTGCGGCGTTATCATAAACTTTAGTAAAAGTAGGTGCCATTATAAAAAATGTTAGAAAGAGAGAAATAGCTATTAATACTTGGTTAGGCGGTGTTTGTTGTGTTCCTAAAGCTTGTCGAAGTATAGACATAACTATTATAATTCTTGTAAAACTGGTCATGCCTAAAACTAGTGAAGGAAGAACTGTTAAACCTGTCATTAATAATAGAATTTGTAATGGGAATGAATATTCTGTTGTATTTCCATTAGATGATACATTTAAAGCAGGAAAACCAAACCCAGTTTCTCCAATAGCTTGTGAAGAAAAACAACTAACCATAAATAAAAATATTGATAAAGAAAAAACCTTTATAGATTGATTAATTTTTTTTATCTTTAAATCTTTATTATCAATAAAAATTAATCTCTTATTTGGTTGAGGACATATGGCGTCACGCATTTGTTCCTCCTTTTTTATGAGCAGTTAATAGATCAGAAATATTTACATGCTGTAGAGGCTTTTTTTGAGTAGTAGAAATATTGCTTAATTCTTTTTGTTTTTGATTTGTTTTGTTAATTGAAGAGTTAAGTTCATCATTATTATTAAAATTTGTATTAGGAGATGTTCCCTTAATAATTTGGTTTAAGGATCCTCTTCCAGTTTTATGACCAACAAAAAAGAAGTTTTCCTCGCCTACCTTAAATACAAAAGCAAGATATCCTGAACGAAGAGGCATATGATGCAAAACCTCTAAATCTTCTTGTTTTTTTATAATTTTTTTTATCGAACCACTTTTGGATTTAATAAAAAAACCAACGCATGCTAAAATTAACAAAAATGATATCGTAATAATTATAGTGGTAAAATCTGGCGCCGTATGTGACATATTTTTATATCCTTTAAATTCTAGTTAAAGGAAGCAAGAACTATGCCATATTAATTTAAAATTAAGTCATTGATTTTGCTTAATTATTAATGTCATTTTTTTGTAAATTAAAGCTTTTGAACTCTATTTTCAGGGTTTGTTACCTCAGTAAATCTTATACCAAATCTTTCTCCAACCATGACAACTTCGCCTTTAGCAATTTGTACGCCATTCGCTAATATGTCTAATGGATCTCCAGCTAGCCTTTCTAATTCAACCACAGAGCCCTCATTAAGTCTTAACAAATCTCTAATTTTTAATTCAGTTGAACCTACCTCAACAGTCAGTTTAACCTCAATATTCTCTAGAACTTTAAGATTATCCATACCCGCATCGTTGGATTTCATTTCTTGATTTACGTCTGATGTTTCATTCTCTGACATTTAGTACTCCTGGGATAATTATATTCTAGTTTTTAAACTTACAGCGGCTTGGCCATTAGTTTCACCAATTTCAGATTTAAATAATAATTTGTCATCAACAAAAAAATCAACTCCATCTATTGGAGGAAGATTCATTACATCGCCTTTTTTTAGTTTTACTAATTTTGATAAGGAAATAGACGGTTCACTTAAAATTGCTGAGATTGGTAACGGCACATTTAGTACTGATTTTTCCAGCCTTTCCCTCCAACTAGTATCATCATCAATTACATCTGATTGAACGCGAGATCTAAGTAAGGAAGCAATAGGCTTTAATGTTTGCAAAGGATAAATAACGTCAAACGAAGCGGAATCTATATTAGGTAGTTGAACAACAAATGAGCATATAATCACAGAGTCTGTTGATTCAACAAGAGTTGCAAATTGTGGATTAACTTCTCGTGCTTGATGCCTTATTGTTATAGGCATAAGATCTTTCCAGGCATTCTGCAAGCATTGACCTATACCATCTGAGACTATTTCTATAATTCTTTCTTCAGTTGCTGTAAACTCTGCTTTTGTAGAAGGAAAGTTAGCAAGTTTACCTCCATAATAACAATTAGTTAATACACTTATAAAAGATGGCTCTAGTACTAATAACATAGAACCTCTTAATTCATCTATTCTACTAGTAGTTAAGCTCATAAAACTATTTAAACCAGCACTATATTCGTCATATGTTTTTACTTCTGGTGGAAAAGGATTTATTTTTGGCTGAATCCGTATCATAGGTAAAAATATACTTCTTACTAATCTAGCAAAACGTTCATTAATAAGTCTAAGGGCATAATAATCACCTAGAAGTTCAAGATTATCAGACCCAAATGTGAAATCAGTAACTTCTATATCATTATTAACCCCAGAATTTGTAGCAATTTCTCCACTTTGTAGACCTTCCATTAAGGCAGAAACCTCATCTGAAGATAATTTACGGGATGTATTTGACATTACAAAATAATCACTTTCTTTTTGTTACTGTAATATGAATGCTGTAAAGTATACGTCTTCAATACCTGGAAATTCTTTTAAACTGTCTAATTTTTTATTTAAAACTTCTAATAATTTTGTCGAAAGCTTTTTCTTGCCATCACTTCCTGAAATATCCTCTTCAGTAAAATCGCTTATCGTTGTTAAAATTTCTGATCTTAATGACAACTGATGTTGATCGACAGTCTCCATGACTTTTTCATCGTATTGAGTAGAAACTCCTATACTAATTTGTAAAAATTTTCTACTGCCTTTTAAATTTGTAGTGAAATCTCCAGGAAATTCAAAATAAGTAGTTTCATAACTATCCGTTTCAGGAATTTCTTTTACATTTTTCTTAATTATTCCGTCGGCACCTTCTTCAGCACCTTCTTCTTCTTTTTTCTTTTCTTCAATCTCTTTCTGTTTTTGAGCTTCTTTATCTTTACCCTCTATAATTTGATTAACTTCAGCTGAGGGATCGGGTTCAGGTTCGCCGCCAAACATCAAATACCCTAAGCCAAGGCCAACTCCAAGGAGAAATAAACCAGCAACAACAAAAATAATAATTTTTATAAGACCACTTTTTTTTGGTTCTTCTTCAATTTCTTCTGCCATTTTTTATCTCACTTAGTAATTAATTTAATTATGCTATCACATTTATTATATGTCTAGATGAATCATTCTCTTTTATTTCATTATTATTATCCAAATCATCTTCATTAATATCCTTTATTTCTTTTCTATTTTCTTTTGTCTGATCTTGATTTTGATTAAAATTACTTTCATGTTGAAATTTATCATTACTATTTTCTGCAATAAAATCTAAGTTTATTCCTTGATCATTAAAAAGCTTTTGAAGCAAAATTTCATTTTGTTGCAAAGCATTAGTCACAAAATTATTTTCGGCTATGATTTTAACTTTACCTAAACCATTTTTTAAAGTTAAAGACACTTTCAACACTCCAAGATTTTTGGGCTTTAGGTTAAATTCAATTTCTTCACCACCATTTATAAAAGATTTTGTTATTCTAGAAGCTAATTTGGATGTCCAACCCTTTTGAGATAAATCAAGATGATCTAATAAATTCTCTAAAACAGAATTGAATCCATTATTAGATAAATTTGAGTTATTACTTTGTGAATATGGGTTACTTGTATCATTACTATAGCTAACAAGACTTGAATTAAGACTAAAACTATTATTATCTTTTTTATCAGAAATATTGTTAATATTTATAATAGGAACTTTACTAGCAAATTTTGAGTTGAATTCACTTAGGTTGTTAGTCTCAGCTTTTATTAATTCTTCATTTATATTTAAAGTATTATTTTGCTTGTTTGAGTTCATATTATATATTTTATTAGGATGATTATTCTTCTTAATTTTTTTTATAAAATTAAATTCTTTGTTTGAAGTATTATTTGATATTTTTTTTTCAGAAGAAATCTCACTTTTATCAATTTTAATAAGAGGTTTTGTATCAGAAAATTCAGGAATAGTTTTTCCAGAAGATACAATACTTCTGTAATTTTTGGATTCTTTAT
>CAZFKZ010000006.1:0-55184 GCA_964519035.1 uncultured Rhodobacterales bacterium
TTATTTTTTTTTTCAGCTCAGGTTTCTTCTTAACTAATTTAGCTATTTCTTTAATCTCTTTAAGTTTTTTTAATTTGTTATCTTTTATTTCAATACTTTTTTTACTCGGTAACGGTGGAGGTGGAGGTGGTTTTTTTTTGATTACTGGATTTTCAATATTTTTTTTAACTTTTTTTACTGTTTTCATCCCTAATTTTAATGAAGTTTTTGAAGATATAGGGGTATCTTCTACAATATCGATTGGTTGTTCTATAATCTCGTTTGTTTTAAAACTCGGCAAACCAAAATATGCAGCTAAAATTAAAAAAGTATGCAAGCCCATTGATAAAAAAGTTGATTTAAGCATATCCTCAACTCTCTTTTAGCTTAGCTACAAGCGCAACCTTTTTAAAACCAGATTTTTTAATTTTTGCAATTGTGTCTAAAACAATACCATAAGAAACATTTTTATCGCCTCTAACGTATATGCGTAGATTTTTATTTCCAGAAGCTATAGCTACTAAACGTGGCAATAATTGTTTATCTTCAATGGCTCTTTCTTGAATAAACAATTTCCCATTTTGTTTAATACTAATAACAATTGGATCACCTTTTGCACTTAATTGTGAAGCTTTTGTTTTAGGTAGATCAACAGATACACCAACTGTCAATAGAGGCGCTGTAATCATGAAAACAATTAATAAAACAAGCATTACATCAACAAAAGGAGTTACATTAATTTGACTCAAAGATTTATTTCTTTTTCTGGAGCTTCTTAGAGTAAAATTGTTTTTCATTTAATTATCTTCTACCTGTCGAAAAAGCACAGATGAAAACTCCACAGCAAAGTATTCTAAATTATTAGAATATTTATCTAAGTCATTTGAAAATTTGTTATAAGCGGCTACAGCTGGTATTGCAGCCAATAATCCTAACGCTGTTGCAAACAAAGCTTCTGCAATCCCTGGTGCAACTACTGCCAAACTAGTATTGTTACTTAATGCTATTGACTGGAATGCATTCACAATACCCCAAACCGTCCCTAACAAACCTATAAAGGGAGCTACAGAACCAATAGAGGCCAAAAAACTCATCCCTTTCTCTAACTTTTCAATTTCTCTACTAATCGAAACTTGCATTAAATTATTAATTCTTTGCATTAAATCGTTTAACTTGTTTGTTGAGAAGCTATGTTTAGAATTAATACGGTTAAATTCTTTCATGCCAGTTATAAACACCCTAACTTGAGCACTTTCTGCGTTATCAACATAATCGTCATAAAGCTCATTTATATTAGCACCAGACCAGAAAATATCTTCAAATTGCATAGAAAAAGCTTTTTCTTTTCTAATCATACTTGATTTGTTAATTATAATTGTCCAACACCAAATTGAAGCAAATATCAAAAGAAACATGACACCTTTTACGAATGGATCAGCTTGAAAAAACAAACCCAAAATCGATAAATCTGGTCCACTTGAAATTATTTCTGTTTTCACTTCTGGTGTCATTGTTTCATTCCTCTATTAATTAACCAATTACACTTATTAGCTAAAAAAAAAATTATTTTTTAAAATTAATTTTATGCGTTTTACCCTAAAATTATTATCTATTGCAACTATTTGAACAGTTCCTGATACAAGTAAATCGAATTTTTTTTTACTTTCGTAATATTTGTAAGCTTCATGTTCAATTGTTATACTCGAGTTTTTGGCATATTTAAGGCGAGTTTCAATTATAATAGTGTCATTAAGCTGAGCAGGATTATGCCAGTCTATAGTAGCTTTTTTAGCCACTAGGAAAATACCTTCATTTTTTTTTATCTTCAACTGATTGATTTCTAGCAAGTTTAATAAAGAAGATCTTGCTCTTTCAAAATACTTTAGGTAATTTGAGTGATATACAATGCTTCCTGTATCAGTATCTTCATAATAAATTTTAAGAGGGTAAAAGTGTGATTTTTCTATAATTAACCCATCTAAGTTTTTGAAGATATCACGTTGAGTTAGCTCAAGTTTATTATTCATATTTAACTAATTACCCAAAACGGTCATTCCCCTTGAGCATCCATCATATCAGATTGCTCTTGGGCATGCTTTGGAGGAGTTAAACCTAAATGCCTCCAACCAGCTGCAGATACAAATCTACCTCTTGATGATCTTTGAATTAAACCACGCTGTAATAAATAAGGCTCTATAACTTCTTCAATCATATCTTTTTGTTCTGATAATACTGCAGATAATGTATCAAGCCCTACAGGTCCTCCTTGATACTTTTCAACTATCACATCTAAGTATTTTCTATCTATTGCGTCCAGCCCAGATTTATCTACATCTAATTGACTTAACGCTTGATCAGCAAAATCTGCATCTATGATTTCCATACCTGAAACAGAAAAAATGTCTCTTACTCTTCTGAGTAATCTACCTGCAACTCTTGGAGTTCCTCTTGAACGTTTTGCTATTTCAAAAGCACCTTCTTTATTTATATTTAAATTAAGTTTAGTTGCTAATTTCATTATAATATTCACCAAATCAGATGCATTATAAAACTCCATTCTTATTTGAATTCCAAACCTATCTCTTAATGGCGTTGTTAAAAGACCTGAACGAGTAGTAGCACCAACCAATGTAAAAGGGGGCAAATCTATTTTGATTGATCTAGCTGACGGACCTTCACCAATCATTAAATCTAATTGAAAATCTTCCATGGCGGGATATAATATTTCTTCTATAAGAGGCGACAATCTATGAATTTCATCAATAAACAAAACATCCTTAGGCTGTAAATTTGTTAGTAATGCGGCTAAATCTCCGGCTTTATTTATTATAGGTCCAGACGTAGATCTGAAACCAACACCTAATTCAAAAGAAATAATTTGTGCTAGAGTTGTTTTTCCCAATCCAGGAGGGCCAAATAACAATGCATGATCCATTGCTTCGTCTCTGAAAGAAGCAGCGGTAATAAAAGTCGATAAATTTGTTTGAACTTGAGGTTGGCCTATAAATTCTTTTAGATTCTTTGGTCTTAAATTTAAATCTAAAATATCTTTATTTTCAATAACATCAGAGTTTACTAGCCTATCATTTAATTTAATATCTTCATTCATCTCAATCACCTTGATAATTCTTTAAGAGCTAGCGGCAAGATCATATTAACAGTAAATAATTTATTTTTTTTATCTTTACTAAAGTCACTTTTAATTTTCATTACAACAGAAAAAACTTCACTTCTCCCATAACCTAAATTAATTAAAGCAGAAATGGAATCTTCAACAATTGCTGACATATTATCATCATAACTATCTTCTGGAAAACTCAAATTATTTTGCTCATTATTATTTGATTTAATATCCATTGGCTTAATAGAATAATCTATATTAAATGTTGAAACTTTATCTACCAATTCTAAAGCAATCCTATTAGCAGCTTTCGGACCAATGCCTTCAGCTCTCGATAACATAGTTTTATCACCTGACGAAATAGCTAAAATAATTTCTTCAACTGATAAAGTTGAAAGCAAGGCAAGAGCTGCTTTAGGACCAACTCCTTGAACCGATTGAAGTAAATTAAAAAAACCTAATTCAGAAGCTTTGATGAAACCGTACATTACAATTTTATCATCTTTTATTTTTAAATCAGTATGCAGGAATAAACTAGAACCCAAATCTCCTAAAGAAGCTATTAGTTTAGAAGAAACATTCAATAAATATCCTATCCCATTTACCTCTAATATAATATCAGATTTATTTATTGATATTAAAATACCTTTTAAAGAAGCTATCATTTGTATCCTCGATTTAATAAAATATTAATATCATATATTTTTATCTTTTGATAAGGCTTTAGCTATAGCTAATTCTAATCCTTCGTTTTTTATTGAGATATTATTTGAATTACCATAGTTATTATTTTGAGCTGAGATAGCTATTGCTAGGGCATCTGAACTATCTTCATTTTTAGGAATAATATTTAGCAATCTTCTAACCATAGAATTTATTTGATCTTTAGATGCAGTTCCAGTTCCAGTAATATTTTTTTTCACAAGTCTGGGAGGCAATTCTTTTGTCATTATTTTAGCTTCGGCTAACACTAAAAGGGCAACACCTCTTGCCATTCCTAACTTCAAACTCGAACCACTTCCGGCTCCAACAAAAATTTGTTCTACAGCTGAGAAAGAAGGCTGATATTTAATGATTACCAAAGCTAATTCCTTTTTTATGAAGAATAATCTATTGCCGTCAGTTAAAGAAATTGGAGCAGACACTCTTCCATCAGCCACATAAATGAGTTTATCATCAATTATATCAATAATGCCCCATCCCGTATGTCTTAAACCTGGATCAATACCTATGATACGCAAAATGCTTAACCTTTTAAACTATTATATCTTATAGAAAGTTATCGTTAATATCAAAATTACCATAAACGTTTTGTACATCGTCACAATTATCTAGCGTATCAATTAATTTTAAAAGAGAAATTGCTCTCTTTTCTTCATCAACAACAACATAATTCTCAGGTTGCCATATTAGATCTGCTTGTTCAGGTACTCCTAAAAGTTCTTCTAGTTTTTCTCTAACATGATTAAAATCATTAATTGATGTTATTATTTCATGATTCAATTCATCCGAACTAACATCATCAGCTCCAACTTCTATAGCAATTTCAAAAATTTCTTCATCACTCTTTATACTTTTCGGATAAATAATTTGACCAATATTATTAAACATAAATGAAACAGAACCTGTTTCACCTAGATTTCCTCCAAATTTTGTAAATGAAGATCTTACTTCTGAGGCAGTTCTATTCCTATTATCTGTTACAGCATCAACAATTAATGCGATTCCTCCAGGAGCGTAACCTTCATACCTTATTTCTTCTAGATTAACATTTTCACCTGATTCAGCTTTTTTAATAACTCTTTCAATATTATCCTTAGGCATGTTGACAGCTCTACAAGCGGATAAAGCTGATCTCAAACGTGGATTACTACTTGCATCAGTTCCGCCTCTAACAGCGACTTGTAATTCTTTTGTAAGTCTTGCAAATTTTTTTGCTCTTCGAGCATCTTGAGCTCCTTTTCGATGCATAATATTTTTAAATTTTGAATGCCCAGCCATTTAAAAAAATCTCCAATTTTAATTTATAAATTAACTTAAAATAGTTTGTTCAAGCTTTCCACCTAACCGAACTGGATAGATTGTTTTTGCCAAACCATTTTCCATACTTTCAATTACAACGCCACATAAAGTAGGTTCACCAGAAGAAACTTCAAGTCTAGATTTTTTTTTGTTTGGAAAAACAAACCTGTTCATAGCATCTAACTTATTCATTCCTATTATAGAATTATAATCGCCACTCATGCCAACATCAGTAATATAAGCACTGCCATTTTCTAATATTTGATGATCGGCGGTAGGCACATGTGTATGGGTTCCAACAACAGCAGAAACTTTACCATCAAGAACAAAACCTATAGCCATTTTTTCTGAAGAAGCTTCTCCGTGAACATCAACCAAAGAAAAATCTACATTAGATGTTAATTTAAAATTATCTATGATTTTAGGAAGAACACCAAATACCGGATCAGTTGGCCCCATAAAGAGATTGGTCATTACATTCGAAACACCTATTAACCCAGCATCTACTTTAATAATTGTCATTCCCAATCCAGGAGTTCCTTCTATCATATTTAAAGGACGCAATAACCTATCACTTTTAGCGATATACGAAATTATTTCCCTTTTATCCCATATATGATTGCCGGTAGTTAATATATCAGCTCCAGCTTGAAAAAAATCATCACAAATTGAAGGAGTTACTCCGAATCCACCCGCAGAATTCTCAACATTAATAATTATAGCATCTAATTTAAGTTGAACTCTAAGTTCAATGATTTTTTTTTGAACAAAGTTTCTAGAGTTTCTTCCAACTATATCTCCTATAAACAAAACCTTCATATATTTTCTTTTCACATTATTTTTGGTAAAATTGTTTCTCAGTTATTAAAAAATCTAGTCTCTCATCATGTTTTTCATAAGGGATACTTTTAATTTCTTGCCCACTATAAGCAACCCCAATTGTAATAAAGTCTTTTTTTTTAGATTTAAAATGGTTTTTTAACTTATTTATAGTCATATCATAATATCCTCCTCCGTATCCAAGTCTATTTAAATTTTTATCAAATATTAGCATGGGAACAATTAAAAGTTCTGGCAGGAAATTAGCTTTATTACTATGAGGTTCTAAATTACCAAGACTACCTTTAATTAAATTTTCTTTAATATTCCAGCTTTTAAATAACATGCTTCTTGAATTAACCCTGACAAAAGGCAAAGTTAGTTCAAAATGTTTTAAGTTAAAATATGAAATGAATGATAAAGGTGAAATTTCATCCAACATAGGATAATACAATCCAACAGTTTTCATGTTTTTTTTATTATGTAAGATAATATTTAAACATTCATTTATATGACTTAGAGATATACAATTCTGACCAATTTTTGAATTAATCTCAGCTCTATTATTCTTTGCTTTAAGCCTTAGATGACTTTTCATCTAGTTCACACTAAAATTATAATTAAGGAAGCCAAAAAAGAGTCGGATAGGTTATCCTTTGTTGCCTGTTAAACAGGTGGGCACCATATTTTTTGACCACGGCCAGAAAAGTGACGGTTCCCTAAGAATACTTATGGCCCCAGGGATTAAAATTCCTAACAAGTTTTTCAGCTTCCATTATGTTATTTACTTTTTTTCGAGTAGATTGGCAATATTATTCATTCTAATAGTTGCCTTTTCAATCCAATCCATTAATTCTGTTAAATCTTTTGAATTAAAATCAAGATTTTTTTGAGGTTTTTTTTCTTCTAAAGTATTCTTTATTTCAATAAATTTATCCGCAATAAGTAAAGAAGTCATAGCCAATAATCTTGTTTCACCTACGTTTTGCGAAACACTAGATAGTTCTTTAATAGCTCTGTTTACTTCTTCAGAAGATTCGATTAGCCGCTCTTCTTCTCCAAATTCACACGCAACTGAGTAAATTGTTCCGTTAAGATTTACGTTAACTGTTAGTTTATCAGACATATATCAAACAACTTTTTCTACAACTCTAATTCTGTTTTGTAAGTTTTACCTTAATATCTTCCAGATATTTTTCAGCCTCGACAAATTTTTTGTTAGCTTCAAATAAATCTTGTCTTAAATCATTTAATTTCTTCTTATTGATTATGCTTTCAGCTATATTTTTTTCAAGTATCTTCATACTATTATCAAACTGGCTTTTTATAAAATTCAGCTTTTTAACATTATCTATTTTATTATCTTCATATTCCATATTTACTTCTTTCTAAGGTGTAATATTTACACTATAAACATTAAATATAAAAATTATAATATTTATTGAATTTAAAAAATTTAAATTTATTAATAATTAAAATAATGTTAATTACTTAACTTTATTATTTAAAACATGAAGAGCTTATATTATGAAAATGACTAAGACTGTAAAAAATATTTTAAATCAATATGAAAGTGACAATCCTGGTGTCAAGTCTAATTTATCAAGAATTTTAATGGCTGGCAAGCTTGGTGGCACAGGTAAATTAGTTATTCTTCCTGTGGATCAAGGTTTTGAACATGGCCCTGCTAGATCTTTTGCAAAAAATGCTGAAGGTTATGATCCTCATTATCACTTCAAACTAGCTATTAATGCTGGCTTGTCCGCTTTTGCTGCCCCTATAGGAATGCTTGAGGCAGGGGCTGATACATTTGCGGGCCAAATCCCTTTGATTATGAAAACTAATAGTTCTAATTCTTTGTCAAGAGAACAAGATGCTCCAAACCAAGCTATAACTGGATCAGTAAGAGAAGCGATTAGGTTAGGTTGTTCAGCGATAGGTTTTACAATTTACCCAGGATCTGACGATGCATTAGATATGATTTCTAATATTCAAGAAATGGCTTGTGAAGCTAAAGATGCTGGATTAGCCGTAGTCATTTGGAGTTATCCTAGAGGTGGTGATATAAGTAAAGAAGGTGAGACTGCGATTGATATAGTAGCTTATGCCGCACATATAGCGGCCTTGATTGGAGCTCATATAATCAAGGTTAAACCACCAACTAAACATATAGAGCTTTCTGAAGCAAAAAAAGTATACACCTCAGAGAATATCCCCATAGAAACATTAACTGATAGAATTAGGCACATAAAGCAATCTTGTTTTCAAGGAAAAAGAATAGTTGTATTTTCTGGAGGTGCCGCCAAAGATAAGAATGGTCTTATAAACGAAATAAAAGAGCTTTATAAAGGTGGAGCAAATGGTTCAATAATAGGTAGAAATTCGTTTCAAAGACCATTAAACGAAGCCATGGATCTCCTAAATGAGGTCACAGACATATATAAGGGGAGATAGATTTGAAAGTTAACGGTAATACAATTAAACCTGGCAATGTTATAGAGCATAAGAATGGTTTATGGGTTGCTGTTAAGACTAGTCATGTAAAACCTGGTAAAGGTGGTGCTTTTGCTCAAATAGAGCTTCGCAATTTGAAAGACGGCACTAAGTTAAATGAAAGATTTAGATCTTCTGAAAATATAGAACGAGTTATTTTAGAAGAAAACTCTTATGTTTTTTTATATAAAGAAAATGATCAATTAATCTTTATGAATAATCAAACTTTTGATCAAATACCTATAGGATTAGAAATGATAGGAGATCAAGCTTCGTTTCTTCAAGACGGAATGAATGTTATTGTTAACACTTATAATGAAGAGGTCATATCAGTAAATATGCCTGATAGTTGTATAGAAGAAATAGTAGAAGCAGATGCAGTAATAAAGGGCCAAACAGTATCTTCTTCCTTTAAACCTGCTGTTTTGAGCAATGGTATAAAGGTTATGGTGCCTGGTCATATAGAAGTAGGAACCAAAATACTAGTTAGACCATCTGATAGTACTTACATAGAAAAAGCAAAATTATAACATCCAACTCCTTAAGCTAAAATTAATTCTATCGGAGCTAAAATGGCTAATAAGTCACCACTTTTAAACGTTATTATTCAATCTTTGAACAAAGTAACCAGAAAGCTTCTTAGAGATTTTGGTGAGATCGAAAATTTACAACTTTCTCCTAATTCAATAAATGAATTTGTAACTAAAACAGAATTCAAAATTAATTCCTCACTTATTGACGATTTGAATAAAGCTCGCCCTGATTGGAAATTTAAGTCAGATTCAGTAAAGAATGAAGATGATACATACTACTGGATAATAGACACAATAAATGGAAGAACAAACTTTATTCATGGGTTACCAAACTTTGCAATTTCTATTGCAGTTGAGTATAATAATGAAATTATCTCAACGGTTATAAATGATCCACTTAGAGATGAGATATATTTTGCAGAAAAAGGAAAAGGTGCTTTTCTTAATGATAGAAGAATTAGGGTTTCAAAAAGAAACAAATTAAGCACATGTGTTTTTGCTACCTACAATGAATTGAACAATAAGAAAAATGATCAAACATTGAAAGAATTAATTTCTAGTAACTCATTAATTACAAGAGAATTTGGTTCCTCTGCCATAAGTTTTGCTTGGCTAGCCTCTGGTAAAATAGATTGTTTTTTATCTAATTCTTTGAAAAATCATGAAGTAGCTTGTGGGGAGTTACTTATAAAAGAATCTGGGGGGTATATTTCAAATTTCAAATCAGCAAATGCTTATAAAGCTCCAGAAGGAGAACTAATAGCTGCAAACCCATTTGTTCACAGAGAAGTTTTAAAAAAAATTCACTCTATTAATGAAAATTTTAAAGATTTACCCTTAAAAAAACATTAAATTATATAAATTATTATTTGTGTCATTAAAAAGTCATGTTTTAATGTGTTTTAATAATATAATTTAAATGAAAAGGATAAATATGACAGATCCAAATAAATATGCATTTAGAATGTTGTTTGTACTTATATTAGTTATTATTCTAATCGGATTACTGTTTAATCCTTTAAAACAAGCATTTGAAGGTAATTCCGCATTAAACGGTGTTATAGTAAGTACATTTATTCTTGGTACTATTTTTTCTTTTCGTCAAACTTTTAGATTAAGCACTGAGTCGAAATGGCTTAAATTTATCAAAAGAAAAGATAGTTTAATGCCAGCAAATGTTGCTCTGAAAATCAAACCAGTTTTATTAGCTCCAGTTGCTGCTGTGCTTAGCGAAAATAGAAAAGAAAATCCTTCTCTTTCTGCAAATTCACTAGGTACAATATTGGATGGTGTATCTTCTAGATTAGATGAAAGTAGAGAGATATTAAGATATATGATTGGATTATTAGTTTTTCTTGGTTTGTTAGGAACATTTTGGGGATTATTGCAAACTATATCCTCTGTATCTGGAGTAATAAATACTATTGATTTTAATACCAATGGAGTTGCCAGCAATGGAAACTCTTTATTTATGAATATTCAAAAAGGCTTAAGCGCTCCTTTAGATGGAATGTCAACAGCTTTTTCTTCTTCATTATTTGGTTTAGCTGGTTCTTTAATTTTAGGTTTTTTAGATCTACAAGTTGGACAAGCTAGCAACAGATTTTATAACGAGATGGAAGATTGGTTGTCACAGATGGCTATTTTTACTACTAACGAAACAGGAAACTCCGGCTTAAGTGAGGCTGCTGCTGAGAGTCTTGCAATTGTTGCCAAAAGAGCTCACCAAAATGAAAATGAAAAGGTACGCTCTACGGAAAGTATAAACGAATTAACAATAGTAATGAACAGATTAGTTGAGAAGTTAGATGAAGATAGAAGCGTTAAAGATCAATTAGTTTCAATTGCAACAATCTTAAAGCAATTAGGTGCTCAAAATAATGATAAAATATCTGAAATGCAATCTAGTTTGACACTTGAACTTAGAGCAATTTCAAAACAGTTGATTGAATTAGAAAAATCAAATCATACTTATAAAAAATAATTAATAGTATTTTATAAATTTTAACCGGGCTTTTAAATGATAACCAATAAAATTAGAAGAAGACATGTTGATTATACTTGGCCTGGTTTTGTTGATGCTCTGTCAAGTCTTCTAATGGTTATAATATTTGTTTTAATGATTTTTGTTTTATCACAATTTTTCCTATCTCAAAAAATGAGCGGTCAAGATGAAGCTTTAGTTAAATTAAAAAGTAACTTGATCGAATTGAGTGAACTTCTATCTTTAGAAAGAGAATCCAATATTGCATTAACTTCTGATCTCTCAATTCTAGAAAAAAAAATAATAGGACTGAAAGAACAATTTGAAAAAGAAAAAATAGTAAATGATAGAAATAATGAAGAACTAAAAAACAACGTGAAGATAATAAATTTTAACAAAAATAAAATTAAAGAATTAGATGCAATCTTAAATAAAAAAATACAAGAAGCGAAGTTATACTCGAAAAATATGATTGACCTTAGTCAAAATCTAGAGAAAAAAGAAGGCAAGATCAAAAAAAAGGATGCTCTACTTCGAGCAAGTCAAGAAGAGGTTAATAAATTAACTAGGGCTTCTATTCAACTTAGAAACAAATTATCTCAATTACAAACATTGCTGTCCGCTTATAAAGCCAAAGATAAAAAAGAAAAAATAAAAACTTTGAATATTGGGAAAGATTTAAATTCAGCTTTAGCTAGAAAAGTAGAAGAACTTCAGAGGTTTAAATCAGAGTTTTTCGGAAGAGTTAGAGAACTTATAAAAGGACGACCAGAAATAAGAGTGGTTGGTGATAGATTTGTTTTTCAATCGGAAGTACTCTTTAGCACAGGTTCAGTTGAGATAGGTCCTAAAGGTCAATTAGAAATGGTTAGGTTAGCAGCTACCTTAATGGAAATAGAAAAATCTTTGCCTACAGATATTGACTGGATTCTTCAAATTGAAGGACATACTGACAACCTGCCGGTTAAAAATGGTCAAATTTATAAAGATAATTGGGAATTATCAACCAAAAGAGCGCTTTCTGTACTAAGATATTTAATTAAACAAGGAATTAAACCAAGTAGATTATCTGCATCTGGGTATGGAAGTTTTCAACCTGTAGATAAAAAAAATAACCCTCAAGCCAGAAAGAAAAATAGAAGAATAGAGATGAAGATAACTCAAAACCTAAAATTAGATTAAGTAGAGATAAATTTATTGGATAAAATCATAAACAAGTTTCATGCAAAATCATTCAAACATCTAATGATTATTTTTACTGTTTTTGCTTTAAGTGGAAGTTGCTCTTTATTAATTTCATCTCCAATTCTATCTATCTTAGATTTAAAAGAAGTAATTAACTTTTATCCACTTTACTTAATAGTTAGGGTTCTTTTATTAATCCCCATATATCAAATAGTATTGATTATAATAGCAACTATATTTGGAGAATTTAGCTATTTTTGGGTTTTTGAAAAAAAGTTTCTCAAACGATTGAGACTAATTAAATAATTTAAAAACTTGTGCTACTTTCAATTTGAATGTAATAAGATTAAAAAATTAATCTACTTATGAGAATTGAATATGAAAAAAGATATCCACCCAGAATATCATGATATTAATATAGTTATGACTGATGGAACAGAGTATAAAACACGTTCCACTATGGGGAAAGAAGGCGACACTCTGAAATTAGATATTGATCCTAAATCTCATCCTGCTTGGACTGGTCAACATAGAATTCTAGACTCTGGTGGACAAGTTGCAAGATTTAATAAGCGTTTTTCTGGTTTAGGTATTAAAACAGACTAATCATCCATTAAATGAAAACTTGAATATTTAATTATTTCCTCTCTAATTATGTATAATAAACATAATCTATTTTTCTTTATTTCAACATCTTTGACATTAACAGTAACAGTTCCAAAAAAATTACTTATTGGATCTCCAAAATCTATTATTTCGTTCAATACCTTTTCTTGAATATCAACATTAACCTCAGAGTTCGTATTTCTACTTTTAAAGTTATTTATCATTAGAAAAATATCTTTTTCATTATTGTTTTCTAGTAAATTAGGATTAACTTTTGCACTAGTAGTTTTTAACAAATCATTTGGTTTAAGAATGTTATTTAATCTTTTAAAATTGTGAAGAAAGTTTTTAAATCTTTCATCTTCATTTTTTTTACTCAAAATATTAATTCTTTGTAGAATAATTTGAAATGAAAGATTATTAATATTATCAGATAATAATATAGAATTTATAATATCATTTTTGATATCCTTATTTTTTAAACTTATTTTTAATCTATCAATAATGAAATCTATTAATTCAATTTGCAGTGATTTTGTAACATTATTATGTAAATTCAAGGAACATAAAAATAAATTATTTAATGATATATTTATATTAAATTCAGTTAGCAATTTAACTATACCAGAAGCTGACCTTCTAAGCGCAAAAGGATCTTTTGAACCAGTTGGTTTTTTACCAATTTTAAAAAAACAAGTTAAAGTATCAATTTTGTCAATCAGTGATAACATCCCGCCAAGATTAGTTTTTGGAATTTGGTCAGACAATCCTTTTGGCTGATAATGCTCCTTAATTGCTTGAGAAACTTCACTATTATTTCCAGCAAAATCACAGTAATAACCTCCCATAATACCCTGAAGATCTGGAAACTCGCCAACCATCTCTGATACTAGATCTGCTTTTGATAATAAAGCAGCTTGACTAGCCAAAGTAGCTTCTACATTAAAAGCTTGGAAAAAATCTTTGGATAATTCTGATAATCTTAACGTCTTGTCATATAATGAACCCAAACCCTCATAAAAAATAACGTTTTTTAATTTATTATTCCAAATATCAAAAGTCTGTAATAGATCAGTTTTCCAAAAAAAACTTGCATCCGACAATCTAGCTTTTAGAACTCTCTCGTTACCTTCTATAACATTAGCATCTCTATTTAATTCAGGAAGGCTATTTGATACAAATATAAAATATGGTGCCAATTCGTTATCTTCATTTATTGTTGAAAAATACTTTTGATGCACTTTCATCGCTGTAGATAGAACTTCAGGAGGTAAAGACATAAATTCACTACTGATAGAACCTAATAAAACATTCGGAAATTCAACTAAACCAACGACTTCCTCTAATAAATACTTGTCAGGTAATAACGATAAATTATTATCCTTTAATAACGTATCTATAGACTCAGAAATTATACTTTTCCTATCGGCTCTACTCAGAATTACATTATTATCGGCTAAAATGTTTTTGTAATTAGAGATTTTTTTTACTATGATTTTTTTACCTTCATAGTGTCTATGTCCATATGTATAGTTATTGAAAGAAATGTGTTCATTATTACCAAGACATAAGCTTCCTTGAACCAAATTGTCATTTAATAACAATAAAATATTTCTTAATGGCCTTCCCCAACGCAACTTAGTATTGCTCCATCTCTGGCTCTTTGACCATCTAAAGCCATATGCAATCTCATGGATTATGTCTGGCAAAATTTCTGAAGTTCTAAGGCCTTTTATTTTCTCAGAATAAAAATAAAACTTACCATTTTTAGTATCTTTTAATTCAGTTTCGTTTAATTCAATTTTGTTAGCATTCAAAAAACCATTCAAAGCTCTCTGATCTGCATCAATTCTAGGACCTCTTTTTTCTATTGTTTGATCATTTTGTTGTAAGTCTATTTCTTTAATAATAATTGCTAAATGCCTAGGCCCTGAAAATAATTTAATTTCCTCATAATTAATTTCTTTTTTATTTAATATATTTTTCATTAAAACTTCTAATTGATTTTCAGACTCAATTTGAAATCTAGCAGGTATTTCTTCAGTAAAAAACTCTAAGAGCAATTGACCTTTTTTATTTGTTACATCATTCAACATGCTTATTAATCCATGCTAAACAACAAGATCGAGTCATGTTTCTTACCCTTAATATATATGCCTGTCTTTCAGAAACAGATATCATTCCTCGTGCATCAAGCAAATTAAAAATATGGCTGGCTTTAATACATTGATCATAAGCAGGTAGTGCAAGCGAATGTTTTTTATCAATTAATAAATCCAAACATTCTTGCTCTGCATCATTAAAATGTTGAAGTAGAATTGATGAGTTTGATTTTTCAAAATTATAAATAGAAAATTCTTTTTCTGATCTTAAATAAATATCACCATAAGTCTTACCACCTTTATTTTTATCAACACCATCCCAGTCTAGTTCATAAACATTTTCTATTTTTTGAATAAACATTGCTAAACGCTCTAAGCCATAAGTAACTTCACTTGCAACAGGTTTTACGTCAATTCCTCCGACTTGTTGAAAATAAGTAAATTGTGTTATTTCCATGCCATCACACCACACTTCCCAACCTAAACCTGATGCTCCAAGAGTTGGACTTTCCCAATCATCCTCAACAAATCTAATATCATGATCTTTTGTGTTAAGACCTATTGCATTTAAGCTTCCCAAATATAAACTTTGAATATCTTGGGGTGATGGTTGAATTATAACTTGAAATTGATAATAATGCTGCAGTCTATTTGGGTTTTCACCATATCTTCCGTCAGATGGCCTTCTACATGGCTGCACGTAAGCAGCTTTCCAGGTTGGTTCAGGGCCTAGAACTCTTAAAACAGTAGCTGGGTGAAATGTACCCGCCCCAACCTCAGAGTCGTAAGGTTGCAATAAAGTACAACCATAGTTTGCCCAATATGATTGCAAATTTAAGATAATATTTTGAAATGAGTTTTGTTTATACATTTTGTTGATATTCTTTAATGTGTTGAGATCATAGTATGCGAGTTTAAAAACATGACTGTAAATTAAGAAAAGCTAACCTCATTTTTTTTCAACGCATTCGTTATTGTTACATTCATCGCCAGTACTCCATAAGCCACAAGAACTACACTTAAATGCATCTATACCTTTTTTATTCCTATTATCTTTATTTTTGTCATTAACTTCAGGTTTTATTTTACGTCTTTCAATAATTTTAAATCCATACCATACCAAGGCTAGAATTACTAAAAGCCAAAAAATTTTTCCAATAGAAAGCATCATTTTATAGTCCAAATCTTTTAAAAATCGATCTTTCTTCAATTTTGAAGACAAATAATTCAATTGCACCAGACAATAAACTACTAAAACCAAAAAGCTTTTTCTTAGGAGCAAACTCTTTTATTTTAATTTTTTCACCAAATCTAGTTTTTAAAACTTTCTTCATTTCACCAAAAGCATCTATCAACCCTAATTCAATACCACTTTCACCAGACCAAAAAGCTCCTGTAAAAACTTCTTTGTTTTCATCCTTAATTTTATCTCCTCTTCTAGATTTCACAAAACCTATAAACTGGAGGTGAAGTTCTTTTTGAATATTTTTTAATCTTTTAATATCATCCTTATTTTCTGGCAGAAAAGGATCTAGGATAGCTTTGTTATCTCCTGAAGTATAAAGCCGTCTATCTATACCAAGTTTTTCAATCGCTTTATTGAAACCAAACCCAGATGAAACAACACCTATAGAGCCTATTATGGAAGCTTTACTTGCAAATATTTCATCTGCCGCACAAGCAAGCCAATAACCACCAGAAGCAGCTACATCCTCTACAAAAGCTAGAACTGGAATATTCTTTTTTTCTGATAATTCCCTAATTCTAAGTGCAATCATTTCTGACTGCACTGGTGAACCTCCTGGTGAGTTTATCTGCAAAGCTACTGCTTTTATATTACTACCTGTAAATGCTTGTTCTATAGATTTTTCAAGTTCTTGTAAGTTCAAACCCTTCCTTCTTCCCATATTAGGAGAAATGACACCATTTAATTGAATAACAGAAACACTATTGGACTTTCTAAAAATAGAAAGAAAACTCATATAAACCTCACTTATTTAATATTTAAAACACTTACTTAAAATCGAATACCCTAGGATACAACAATAATCTATTTTTCTATAATATATTATGTTTTAGAAAATATAAATCCCTTTTTCGGCAACTAATTTAGCCTTCTTAGTTTGGCTACCTTTATTATTGTATAATTTTATACCAGGCATCAACTCTGTAGGGCTCAAACCTCCTTTTTTAGCAATAAGAATTAACCTTTTAGAGGACTTTCTTGAATTAGGCCATAGAGGGAAGATTTTATAAGAGCCTGTTTTTCTTTCTAAACTATTCAAAACTCTATGCAGAATATCTGTAGGAAAAATCAAAAATAAACTTCCTTTATTCTTTAATAAATTAACCGCAACTTCTAACCATTTTTCTAAGTCGACAATTCTTTTTGATCTATCCTTCATAAAATTTTTTGAGATATTGCCATCTGAGATGTGATAAGGAGGATTTGATACTATAATATCAAATTGGTTATGAAAAACTTTATCAATATTAAAAATATTTTCTTCAATAAAATTAATTTTTTGTTTCGGGAAATTATTTTTGAAGTTTACTTTTGCTAGTTCTATATATTCTTTATTATTTTCAATTGTATTTATTGTTATATTTTTATTATGATAAGCTAAAATTAAACTTACTGTGCCTACTCCAGCCCCCATGTCAGATAAAAAAATTTCCTTTCTAATATTTTTTTTTATATAGCCATTTACAAAAGCGGCTAAAAAAACAGAATCAAATCCAAATCTAAAACCGTCTTTAGGTTGAGTTATAGTGATTTTCCCATTCAAAATTGTATCAAAGGTTTTTTCTGAACTTTTCATCACTGTCCTAATATTAAATATTTTGTAGAAAATATGTTATATAGTAATATGGATTATTATTAAAAAAAATTTTTGGAATTTTCAAATGAATAATACAACTGCACATAAACCAGCAAATGGTATTCAAACTTTATCAAAAATTCTTGAAGAAACCATTAAAAAGGTTGATGAAGAAATAATTTTTAGACTGAATAAATCAATCCCCTTAATTTCTGATATTGGAAAGCATCTAATCAACGCTCAAGGAAAGAGACTTAGACCTCTACTTACACTTACTATGGCTGCGCAGCTAGGAGATTATTCTAAAAATCCCATTATTTTAGCAGCAGCCGTTGAATTTATTCATACAGCAACATTGTTACACGATGATGTTGTAGATGAATCAAATTTAAGAAGAGGAAAAAAAACAGCTAATATAGTTTGGGGAAATGAAGCAAGCGTTTTAGCTGGTGATTTCTTGTTTGCTCAATCTTTTGAATTGATGGTTGAAACAAAATCTCTTGAGGCTTTATCAAAATTAGCAAGTGCTTCATGTAAAATCACTCAAGGAGAATTTCAGCAAATGCAAATTGCCAATAAACCTGAAACATCAAGAGAGGCATATTTTGACGTTATAGGAAAAAAAACAGCTGAACTTTTTGGAGCCTCCGCAGAAGCTGGAATAATAGTGGCTGGTGGAAATATTAATCAACAAAAAGCAGGCTATGATTATGGATTTAACTTAGGTCTAGCATTTCAAATTGTTGACGATTTAATGGATTATAGCATTAAAAGTGAATTAATGGGTAAGAATACAGGGGATGATTTTAAATTAGGAAAGACAACGCTTCCCATTATTTTAGCTTGGGAAAAAAGTACAGAAGCTGAAAAGAAATTTTGGAATAAGACACTTAAAATGGGTGAACAAGTAGAAAAAGATTTTGATTACGCAGTTAAAATTTTAGAGAAATATAATATCTTTTATGAATGTGAAATGATAGCTGCAGATTTTATTAAAATTTGTCAAAAATCTTTAGATAAATTCCCTGATACAAAATTTAAAAAACCATTAATTGAATTGGCTAATCAAAGTTTAAAAAGAAAAAAGTAAATTCACCTATGACAAATAAATCTCAATTCAATAAACAAACTAGAAATCAAGAATTAGATAGTTTGAGAAAAAAATTAAAAGAATATATTGCAAAAAATAATAAATTCAATTTACGTCAACTCTCTAGAATTTTGCATAAAAATGACGCTTATTTACAACAATATCTCTATAGAGGTACTCCCAAAGTACTTCCAGAAGAGGATAGATATAAATTATCTATTGAGCTTAATTTAGATATTAATGAGTTTACACCGGAGTGGCTTCAAAATAAAAATGATGCTGGTAATGATCAAAATATCTTTATCCCTAACATAAGTAGTGATAAGGAAAATGATCTAAAAAAAATCTGTTTTTCAAAAGCACTATTAGAGGGAATTAACTTAACGCAAATACAAAATATTTTCTTTTACCAAACTTTTTTAGATACTAATACGGTTATTACAAATCTTGTCGATGTGAGTATAAAAGATTTTATAGATGAAAATCTCTATCTTTTAATTGATAAAGGAATTTATTATTTAACTTACGTCAAAATAAATGAAAAAGATTATCAAAAAATAATTGTAAAACCTTTTGAAAAAAAATTTTCTTCATTTCACATTAATAAAAATCAATTAAATATATACGGAAAAGTTTTGTGGCAAGGCTCCACGTTATGACAATAGCTAAACAAAGAAAAAAACTTTCTAAAAATTTTAACCCTCAAACTCTTACAGTTCAAAATATAGGAGCACGAGGTGAAGGTATTTCAAACAAATTTACAGAAATGAATTTTATTGAAAAAGAATATAATTTTTTTATCCCTTTTGCATTACCAACTGAAAAAATAATTGTTAAACCATACTACATTTCATCAGAAGGTATAAGAGCAAATATAATTGAAGTAATAGAACCATCTTCAGAAAGAATAGAAGCAAAATGCAAGCATTTTTTTAAATGTGGAGGATGTATATTACAACATTGGGATTTTCAACATTATTCAAAGTGGAAATCAAATAAAGTAAAGAATCCTATTAAATTAATTTCAAGTAAAACTGTAATAAAAGAGATTAATACTTCACCACTAAATAGTCGACGTCATGCTAAATTTGTTGCAAAAAAAACTAAATCTGGAGTTATTATTGGGTTCAACGAATATAGAAGTAATTTCATTTCAGAGATAGATGATTGTATCATTCTGGATAAGAAATTAATTGAATTAGTAAAAAATCTTAATCCATATTTAAATGAAATTCTTAAAATTGGGCAAATTATAAATATTCACGTTAATCTTTTAGATTTTGGAATAGATATGATGATAGAGGGAATAGAGAATATTCCTTATAGCTCTTTGTTACCTTTTACTGAAAAATTAATCAAAAAAAATATTGTAAGACTTACTCGAAAGCTAAAAGATAATACTAATGATTTACTATTTATAAATGATAAGACGAATTTATCAAATTTATCAGGAACATCATATATGCTTCCTCCACCTGGAAGCTTTCTCCAAGCCACAAAAAATGGAGAAATGGCTATTTTAGAAAGTATTACAAATGGATTAAAGGGATTACCCCAAAAATTACATATTTGCGAACTTTTTTCTGGATCTGGTTCTATTACGATACCATTACTTGAAAGAGGCTATAAAGTTGATGCTTACGAAATTAACAGTGATGCTATAAATGCTATTGATATAGCTACTAAAGAGCAAAACCTTGCGAATAAAGTTAAGGTTTACACTAGGAACTTAAAAACCAACCCTTTGTCTAGTTTTGAATTACAGTTATTTGATGTGATTATAATAGATCCTCCAAGATCGGGAGCTCAATCGCAATTTGTCAATATTGCAAAGTCTCAAGTACCTTTAGTTATAAGTATCTCGTGTAATATTAATTCTTTTATTAAAGACGCAAAAATTTTATTTGAAAGTAATTATGAATTAAAATGGGTTCAACCTATTGATCAATTTCTTTTTACGCAACATATAGAGCTAGTTGGATTATTTGAATTAAGGTAAAAAATTTAAATGCTAATCAAAAAATCTATCACTATTAAGAGACATAGAACGTCTGTATCATTAGAAAAGGAATTCTGGGATGCTTTAAGTATTATCTCAAAAGAAAAAAAAATTTCTGTCGAAAAGCTAATTTTTAATATAGATATTAAAAGAGAATCTTCTCTCGCTTCATCAATAAGAGTTTTTGTACTGCAATATTTTTTAAAATAATCTAACCAGTTATTCCAATTTGCCACGGAGCAAATTCGTGTCTACCAAGATTCAAAATTTCACTTTTTGTTTGTTTTCCTGAAGCACAAGAAATAAAATATTGTAAAATTTCTTCACCCATTTGTTCAATATTTTTATAACCATCAATAACAGCACCACAGTTAATATCCATATCTTCATTCATTTTATTAAATAAATCTGAGTTAGTAGCTAACTTTATAGATGGAGTTGGTTTCGCTCCAAAACATGAGCCTCTACCTGTGGTAAAGGCTACTAAATTAGCACCTCCTGCTATTTGACCAGTAGCAGAAACAGGATCAAATCCTGGAGTATCCATGAAGACAAGTCCTTTTTTCTCAACTTTTTCAGCATAGTTATAGACTTCCATTAAACCTGATGTTCCACCCTTCATTGCAGATCCGAGTGATTTTTCTAAAATATTAGCAAGTCCTCCTTTCTGGTTTCCAGGACTTACTGTTCCATTTATTTGAACATCTCTCCCTACAGAATAAACATCTTTCCACCAGTTGACTCTATCCATTAATTTTTCTGCCACATTAGTATTTACTGCTCTAGCAGTTAAAGTATGTTCGACTCCATAAATCTCAGGAGTTTCTGACAAAATTGCTGTTCCACCATGACTAACTAAAATATCAACAGCTTTACCCAAAGCAGGATTAGCCGATAAAGATGAAAAAGCATCTGATCCACCACATTGTAACCCAACCATTAAAGAAGATAATAAAGCTTCACTTCTTTCAAATTTATTAGCTTTTTCTAACATTTCTTCAACACATTTTATACCAGCTTTTATTGTTGCAGTGGTTCCTCCATTTTCTTGCATAACTAGTGTTTTAAGATTATCATTTTCAAAAAGTCCTTGATTTTGGAATAAACCACCTACTTGACATCTTTCACATCCTAAACCAACTACTAAGGTAGAAGCTACATTAGGATGGTTAATATAACCTCCAAGAGTTCTGTGGAGTAGGTTCATTGGTTCTCCAGATAACTCCATACCACATCCAGTAGAATGACTGAATGCTGCAACGCCATCAATATTAGGATAATGTTTTAATTTTTCGTCTGTAAAGTATGAAGATATTTCGTGAACTACAGTAGCAGAGCAGTTAACAGTAGAAACAATCGCTATAAAATTTCTTGTTCCTACTCTTCCATCATTTCTTTTATAACCTCTAAAAGTTTTTTCACTTGAAGAATTTACATACCTTGTTGGGTGATATTTTGAACAATAATTATGATCTCTACTAAATTCTTTAAACACAACATTAGCGTTTGTTAATACTTGCCCTTTAAATAATTTAGAATTTGAAAAACCTATAATTGTTCCATATTTTAAAATAGGCTCATTTTCTTCAATATCGAACTTAGCTATTTTTTGGCCAGAAAGTATAGGAGAATCAAGAGTTAAATCATAATTTTTTAAATATTGACCAGCATTCATATTGCCTAATGCTATTATAATATTATCATCTGGATTTAATAATATTGACTTATCAGAACTGTTATCGATTTTTTTTTTATACACAATAATCTCTTCCCTCTTAAAACTTATTTATTCTTCAAGGTTTTCTTCAACCAATTATTATATTCATCTAGTTTTTTATCATCAACTAAAGGATATAATCCCTTTATAGATGATCCATTTTTAACTTTTTTTAAAACATAATCCTCATAAATTGTCATAGATTTTACCTCTACTGAAATTGCCTGAATTATGTTGAAAGGAATTACTACTACCCCTTCTTTATCTCCAACTATTAAATCACCAGGCCATACAGCAACATCTCCACAAGCAATAGGGATATTAATATCAATTGCTTGGTGTAAAGTAAGGTTTGTGGGTGATGAGGGTCTGTTATGATAAGTTGGTATACTTAATTTCTTAATTTCGTCTGAATCTCTAAAACCACCATCAGTTACTACGCCAGCACATCCTCTAACCATTAATCTAGTAATCAAAATAGCCCCTGCTGAAGCAGCTCTTGCATCTTTTCGACTATCAAAGACCATTACATAATCTTTTGGACATTCTTCTATTGCTAGACGTTGAGGATGCTCAGGATTTTTAAAAACTTCTAATTGATTAAGGTCCTCTCTAGCCGGGATATATCTTAATGTATAAGCAAGACCTACCATATTTGGAAGTGATGAATTGAGAGGTGATATATTTTGAATAAACTGATTTCTTAATCCTTTTTTAAATAAGGCAGTACAAATAGTTGCAACACTAATATATTTATATATATTTTTTATTTCATCATTTAACATTTTGAGCCTTTAAAAAATATCTGGTTCTTTTGCTGATTTACCAAAATCCCTCTCTAAAAAATCAAAATCACAACCTTCATTAGCTTGTGTAACATGTTGACTATACATCCATAGCCAACCCCTACCCGCTTTTGGTTGTATAGGTTTAGATTTTAGCTTTCTAGTATCTAAGGTTTTAGCATCTACAAGCATATTAATAGATCTCTCATTAACATCAACTTCGATAATGTCCCCTGTTTTTAATAAAGATAATGGACCTCCTATGTAACTTTCTGGGGCAACATGAAGAATACATGCTCCATAGCTTGTACCACTCATCCTAGCATCTGAAATTCTTACCATGTCTCTAATGCCCTTTTTTAACAATTTTTTGGGTATAGGCATCATACCCCATTCAGGCATTCCTGGGCCACCAACTGGACCAACATTTCTTAAAACTAACACATGATTTTCTGTGACATCTAAATCGTCGCTATCAATTAAATTTTTCATTTCAGGATAACTATCAAAAACAATTGCTGGTCCCTTATGTTTTAAAAACTTTTTATCACACGCAGCTGGCTTGATCACACATCCATCAGGAGCTAAATTACCTTTTAAAACAGCAAGAGATCCTTCTTTATAAATGGGGTTATTTATATTACGAATTACGTCATCATTAATTGTTTTATTACCTTTAATCAACTCTCCAAGTGTTTTTCCAGAAACAGTCTTTTCATTTAAATTCAATTTACTAGAGAGTTCATACATTAAGGCTAAAATACCCCCAGCATAGAAAAAATCTTCCATAAGGTAATTATTTCCAGAAGGCCTTATATTAGCAATTAAAGGTATTTCACGACCTTTTTTATCTAAATCATCCATACTTAAGTCAATGCCAGCCCTCCTTGCCATTGCTATTAAATGGATTATTGCGTTAGTTGAGCATCCCATTGCCATAGCAATTGTTACGGCATTATCGACAGATTTTTCAGTTATTATTTTAGAAGGTATTAAATCTTCCCATACCATACTTACTATTCTTTTTCCAACATTGGCCGACATTCTAATATGGTTTGAATCCGCTGCAGGAATAGAACTTGCACCTGGGAGACATAAACCTATTGCCTCAGCAATAGCTGTCATCGTGCTTGCAGTTCCCATTGTCATACAGTGACCATAAGATCTAGCAATTCCAGCTTCTACATCTAACCAATCTTCATGGGTTATTTTACCAGCGCGTAGTTCATCCCAGTACTTCCATCCATCTGAACCACTACCAAGATATTTACCTTTATAATTTCCACGCAACATAGGTCCTGCTGGAAGAAAAATCATAGGTAAGTCTAAACTTATTGCTCCCATAGTTAAGGCAGGTGTTGTCTTATCGCATCCTCCCATTAAAACAACTCCATCTATAGGATGAGATCTAATCAATTCCTCAACTTCCATCGACAACATATTTCTATAAAGCATGGTAGTTGGTTTTACATACATTTCAGCAAGAGAAATCGCTGGAAGTTCAATTGGGAAACCCCCAGCTTGAAAAACACCACGTTTTACATCTTCTACTCTTTGCTTAAAATGAGTATGACAAGGCTGTATATCGGACCAAGTGTTAATGATTCCTATTAAAGGTTTATTTTCCCAATCTTCCTTACTATATCCCATTTGCATTGCTCTAGATCTATGGCCAAATGACCTAACATCTTCTGGTGAAAACCATCGAGAACTTCTTAAATCTTTATATGTTTTTTTAGACATTTCTATTTCCAAGATAAATAATAATGATATTTTGAAAATATAACATGTTAATGGAAGTGTTCATAATAAAATAATGAGTAAGAAATATGGTAGGCCTGGAGGGACTTGAACCCCCAACCACTCCGTTATGAGCGGAGGGCTCTAACCAGTTGAGCTACAGGCCTATAATAGATTAGATAATTCATCTATAATTTTAAGTTTTATACAAGCACGAACGGACTATGTAAAGAGTAAGTATTAATTCTCTATAAATGACCTTAACTTTCTTGATCTTGAGGGATGCTTTAATTTTCTAAGAGCTTTTGCTTCAATTTGTCTAATTCTTTCTCTAGTAACACTAAATTGTTGCCCAACTTCTTCCAAAGTGTGATCTGTATTCATTCCAATACCAAAACGCATCCTTAAAACTCTTTCTTCTCTTGGTGTAAGACTTGCTAAAATTCTAGTTGTAGTTTCTCTTAAATTAGCGTGAATAGCAGCTTCTAGGGGTTGAACTGCATTTTTATCTTCAATAAAGTCACCTAAATGACTGTCATCTTCGTCTCCAACTGGAGTTTCAAGAGAAATTGGTTCTTTAGCTATTTTTAAAACTTTTCTAACTTTATCTAAAGGCATTGAAATTTTTTCTGATAATTCCTCTGGGGTTGGCTCCCGCCCTATTTCATGCAACATTTGCCTAGATGTTCTTACTAGTTTATTTATTGTTTCAATCATGTGAACAGGTATTCTTATGGTTCTAGCTTGATCAGCTATAGAACGAGTAATTGCCTGACGAATCCACCAAGTTGCGTAAGTAGAGAATTTATAACCTCTTCTATATTCAAATTTATCTACAGCTTTCATTAATCCTATATTACCTTCTTGTATGAGATCTAAAAATTGTAATCCTCTATTAGTATATTTTTTTGCTATAGATATCACTAACCTCAAATTAGCCTCTACCATTTCCTTTTTTGCTCGCGCAGCTTCTCGTTCCCCTCTTTGAACAATTTGTATAAGTTTTTTAAATTCTTGAATTGGTAAACTGATATTATTAACAAAATCAAAAACTTGATCACAAATACTAACAATTTCATCGTTATGATTGTCTGTAAATTTATCCCAACTTTTAGAATTTCCTGGCTTTAATACCCAATTATGGTTTATTTCATTACCTACCCAACTCTTGATAAAATCTTTTCTTTTAATCCCAGATCCCTCAGCAAGTCGTAACAATTTACCTTCAATTGAGGTTATTTGTCTATTAAGGCCATACATTTGATCAATCAATTCTTCTTGTCTATTATGGTTCAAATATATTTTTTCCATTTGTTCAATTAAAATAATCCTCAGATCAATTAATCGATTTTCTGATCTAATAACTAAAGGCTCACCTTTTCTTAGCCTTGCTATTCTTCTGTCACTAAGAGTTGAAATTTCTTTAAATGATTTAGCCACTTCATCAATCATTTTTAATATCTGCTCTTTAATTTCAGATTCCATAGCTACCAAAGAAAGGTTAACATCTTCATCTTCATCTTCTTCATTTTCTTCATCTGTATTTTTAACTTCACTATTATTAACTTCTTGGTTAATTATAGGTTTTACTGAACCAGAGAGTTGTTTAAAATCTTCACCATTTTGGTTAGAGATTACAGGTTCGTTTGCACCTCCATTAATTCTAGCATAAGTAGTTTCTAAATCTATAATGTCCCTTAATAACATCGTTCCATCATCTACATCATCTCGCCATTTCAAAAATGCTCTCATGGCTAATGGTGATTCATATATACCCCCAATCATTAACTCTCTTCCAGCTTCTATTCTCTTGGCAATCGAAATTTCACCTTCTCTAGACAAAAGCTCTACAGTACCCATTTCTTTTAAGTACATTCTTACTGGATCATCTGATCGAGCCCCTTCGTCATCTGATAAATTTCCTGCATTTCTGTCTTCAGGCTCATCAGAAGAAGCCTCTTCTTGTTGATCAACGATATTGACACCCATCTCATTTATGGCTGAATGTATATCTTCAATTTGCTCTGAAGAGTATTCACCAGCAGGAAGAGCCAAATTTAATTCGTCTAAAGTAACAAAACCATTAAGTTTCCCTTTTTTAATTAACAGCTTTATTGCAGAATTATTCAAATCTAAGATTGGACTATCATTAGCATTACTTGATTTTTTTTCAGTTTTTTTACTTGAAGTTTTTGTAGACATTTAATATCTCGTATTAAAAATTGTTTTTTAACTATGACTAGTTTTAAAATTATACAGTTATATATATTTACTTTAAGTGAATTACATCAAAATAAATAAGCTTTGAGGCTTATTTAAACCAGTTTTATGTTAATTAAATCTAGTAATTCTTTTAAAATCTCACGAATACGGCTTATTTCTATTTTATGTTTATTTAAATTTAATCTTACTGGAATATTACTTTGCATAATTTTACTCAAATGGATAGCAAAACCTTTATTAATTAGCTCTGCATTTAAATCTTCGGAGTTAA
The DNA here is from genome assembly GCA_964519035.1 of uncultured Rhodobacterales bacterium. Lineage (GTDB taxonomy): Bacteria > Pseudomonadota > Alphaproteobacteria > Puniceispirillales > Marisalimonadaceae > CAJJBL01. The sequence continues at coordinate 27,492 of CAZFKZ010000006.1, forward strand.
TTGTAGGTTTATTAAAAACTAATTCAAGAATCATATCTTTAATAGCGTTTAAATTCTGATCTTTAAAATCTAAAAAAGAAAGCTTTTCGTTAAATATGGAGCACATACTTGGATATTTTGAAATGATATAAATAATAGCTTCAAATTTAATTTCAACACCTGTCTTTGGTAATTTTTGTTGCTGTAATAATTTATAACTTTTATATTTAAAATCATTGGGTTTGATATTGTTGAAAGAATTATTTTTTTGCCTATAAACTTTGATTCTTCTTTCTATTTCGTCTCTGAATGCTAATTTGAGATTAAAATCTTCTATAGAATTAACTTTATTTCTTAAAAAACTCCAAAAAATTGCATTCGTTTCAGGTTGATTGCCTTTTACCGACTTCATACCCTCAGACCATAATAAGTCTAACATAGAAAGAGCGTTGTCTAGAAGCTTTTCAAATTCATTTTCACCATACTTAGTTAAAAAATCTTCAGGATCCATCTTTTCTGGTAAAAAAACAAATTTGAAATTATTATTTATTTTTAAGATTGGTAAGTTTTTTTCAAAAACTCGCAAAGAAGCTTTTTTTCCAGCTTCATCTCCATCAAAAACTAAAAATGCATTTTCAGATAAGCTAAATATATTATTTATTTGATCTTCTGTAACTGACGTTCCAAGTGTTGCTACACAAGGATACCCAAACTTTGTAAGAGCAATTACGTCCATATATCCTTCACAAACTATAAATCTTTTTTTCTTAATTAATTTTTTTGCATTAAACACACCAAATAATTGCTTTCCTTTTCTAAACAAAGGTGTCTCTGGTGAATTTAAATATTTTGGTTCTCCAGATCGCAATAACCTTCCTCCAAATGCTATTACCCTTCCACTATTATTCAAAATAGGGATCATAAGCCTCTCTTGAAAGTAATAAACTAAGTTATTATTCTGATATTTTTTGGCCAAACCAACTTTAATAATGTCATCTATTAGATAACCTTCTTTTAAAAGAGTGGATACCAAGTATTTATTAGATTTTAAATTACCTGAATAGCCTATCAGAAAGTCTTTAATTAAATTAGGATCACAATTTCGTTCAGCTAAATATTTTCTAGCCTTTTCACCTATAGGAGAATTAAAATTTTTTATATAAGAATCTGAAACTCTTCTAACTATATCGTAAAGAACTCTGAGATCAGATCTTTCATTAGTGTTGTAATCAGAAATTACTATACCTGCTTGTTCGGCTAAATTGGAAAGAGCATCTAAAAAACCTAAATTTTCAGTTTCCATTATATAACTAAAAACATCACCATGTTTGCCACAACCAAAACAATGATAAAAACCTTTTTCATCAGAAATTGTAAAGGAAGGTGTTTTCTCTTTGTGAAAAGGACATAAAGCTAAAAAATTTGAATTATCTTTTTTCTTTAACACCAAATTCTTACTTATAACTTGAGAAAGCTTGAGTTTATTTTTAATTTCTTCTTTTACATTTTCATTTTTATACATTTTTTATATAAAAAAACTCCAGTTTTTAAGATAATTGTACTTTAACAACTTCGCTTGCAATTCTGAAATCCATTTTTCCATTGTGATCAAGTTTTAACAATTTAATAACTTTTCCCATATCCTTAATTGAACTTGCATCTGTTGATTTAATTGCATTTAAAACAGCAACTTTAATTTCTTCTTCATTGTATTGTTTTGGCAAAAAGTTGGATATTAATGATATTTCATTTTCTTCTATCTCAACAAGATCATCTCTACTACCTTGCTTATAAAGTACTATAGATGCATTTCTTTGCTTGATCATTGTTTGAAGAAGTAAAGCAACTTCCATTTCGTCTATTCCTGACGTATTACCATTACCTCTTGCTATTATATCTTTATCTTTTAAGGCAGATAGAATCAGCCTTAAAGTATTCTTGGATTGCGTATCTTTATTAACCATTGCTGTTTTAAGAGCTAATGAAACCTGTTCTCTAATAGCCATTTTTTACCCCAATACTAAATCAAATTATTATATTATATAAATAAAATAAGAAAATAAGTTTATAGTAATTTTAAAAAATAAATTTTTTAAATAATATAATAAATTTCTTAAATTTCATTGACGAAAATATAAATCCAATCTAATTAAAAGCTTAATAAAATAAAGTTTTTTTTAATTTATATTCGACTGTACCAATTACACTTTTAGTTAAATTTTAATTGCAAAAGGCTGAATTATGGTAAAATCTAATAATCCAAAGGAAGGTTATATTCCTTTTGATATGGATCAAATAAATAAAGAAAATATTTTAGATGCCGTTTTAATTTTAGAAGACGGCACATTTTTTTTAGGTAGATCTTTTGGTGCCACAAAAAAATCTTTTGGAGAAATTTGTTTCAACACCTCGATAACTGGATATCAAGAGATACTTACAGACCCATCTTATGCTCAACAAATCATTACTTTTACATTCCCACACATTGGAAATATTGGAACAAATGATGATGATAACGAAGGTGATGGTAATTATATTTCTGGGATGGTTGTCCGACAACACCCCACCAGCCCAAGTAATTGGCGTTCAGAACTAAGTTTAAATGATTGGCTTATTAAAAAAGGTATACCTGGAATTTCTGGAATTGACACAAGGTTTTTGACAAAAACTATTCGTAAGTTTGAAAGTTGCAATGCTCTTATAAGCTACAATGCCAAAGGTGTATTTGACATCAATGAGTTAAGAAAAGAATTAATCAATCACCCAAAAATGAATGGATTAAATTTATCATCCTTGGTGTCTACAAAAAATAAATATAATTTCAAAGGTAAACCTCACGATTTAATAAAAATTAATAATACTAATTTATCAAATTTTTTTCCAAATATTGTTGTAATAGATTTTGGTATAAAAAAAAATATTTTGCGTAATTTAATAAATATTAATGCTAATGTTACTGTCTTACCAGAGAGCACTAATATTGAAATTATTAATAAATTAGAACCTGATGGGATTTTTTTATCTAATGGTCCTGGAGATCCATCTACTACAGCTAATAAATGTAAAGTTCTTTTAAATTCTATTCTAGTTTCAGGATTACCAGTATTTGGAATATGTATAGGTCATCAGTTGATAGGCATATCTCTTGGAGCAAAAACCAATAAAATGAAGCAAGGACATCGTGGAGCAAATCATCCTGTTAAAAACTTGTTAAATAATAAAGTTGAAATAACAAGTCAAAATCATGGATATGAAATAGATAAAAAAAGCCTTCCTGACTGTCTCAAAATTACTCATATTTCTTTATTTGATGATTCTATAGAAGGTTTACGACACAAATCATTGCCAATTTTTTCTGTCCAATATCACCCTGAGGCATCACCTGGACCGACTGATTCATCTTACTTATTTCAAGATTTTTTAAACCTTATGAGGCTCAATAGTAAAAATGCCTAAACGTAGTGACATAAAGTCTATTTTAATTATAGGAGCTGGACCAATTATTATTGGTCAAGCTTGTGAATTTGATTATTCAGGCGCTCAGGCCTGCAAAGCACTTAAAGAAGAAGGGTACCGAATAATATTAATTAATTCAAACCCTGCTACCATCATGACAGATCCTATGATGGCAGATGCTACATATATTGAACCTATAACTAAAGATATAATAGAAAAAATTATAAAATTAGAAAAACCAGATGCTATTCTTCCTACAATGGGAGGTCAAACTGCTTTGAATGTAACTTTAGAATTACATGAAGCAGGAATTTTACAAAAATATAATCTTGAAATAATTGGAGCAAAGCCAGACTCAATTAAAAAAGCTGAAGATAGAGAGTTATTTAAAGAGTGCATGAATAAAATAGGTTTAGAATCAGCTAAAGCTAAAATTGCAAAAAATATTAATGAAGCTGAAAATGCATTAAAATTAGTAGGGTTGCCTGCTATTATTAGACCATCCTTTACACTTGGTGGTGAAGGAGGAGGAATTGCCTATAATAAAGAAGAGTTTTTAGACATAGTCTCTAACGGTTTAAAGTTATCGCCTAATTCAGAAGTGTTAATAGAAGAATCTCTCCTTGGATGGAAAGAATTCGAAATGGAGGTAGTAAGAGATCAAGCAGATAATTGTATAATAATATGTTCAATTGAAAACTTAGATCCAATGGGAGTTCATACTGGAGACTCAATTACAGTTGCCCCAGCTTTAACATTAACTGACAAAGAATATCAAAAAATGCGTAATGCTAGTTTGGCTGTTCTTAGAGAAATTGGGGTAGATACTGGCGGTTCTAATGTTCAATTTGCTGTTAACCCTGAAAATGGTAGGCTTATAGTAATTGAAATGAACCCAAGAGTTAGCAGGTCTTCAGCTTTAGCGTCAAAAGCAACAGGGTTTCCAATAGCCAAAATAGCAGCAAAGTTAGCAATTGGTTATAATTTAGATGAATTAAAGAATGATATAACTATGTCAACTCCTGCTAGTTTTGAGCCTACTATTGACTACGTAGTTACAAAAATACCACGCTTTACATTTGAAAAATTTCCAGGATGTAATAATTTTCTGTCTACCTCTATGAAATCAGTAGGTGAAGTTATGGCTATTGGAAGGTCATTTCAAGAATCACTTCAAAAGGCTTTGAGATCCCTTGAAACTGGTTTATCTGGTTTAGATAATGTAGAATTCCCAATAAATGGAAGTGATCAGGTTTCAGGTTGGCTATCAGAACAAGTACCTGAACGTATATTAAGAATTGCAACTGCATTTAGAAACAATCTATCAATTGATGAAGTAGCAAAGATAACTAAATGGGACAAATGGTTTTTAAGTCAGATATATGGTATAGTAGAAATTGAAAGAAAATTGACAACTAAATCTATCCCTATTACAGATTTTACACTACGTAATATCAAATCCATGGGGTTCTCAGATAAGCGCATTTCCAAATTAACTCAAATACCTTACGAAAAAATAGTTCAATTAAAAAACCAATTTAATATTTTTCCAACATACAAAAGAGTTGATACTTGTGCCGCTGAGTTTTCTTCAGAAACAGCCTATTTATATAGCTGTTACGAACAAAATATGAATAATCAATGTGAAGCTCAACCCTCTAACAAGAAAAAAGTAATTATTTTAGGTGGAGGGCCAAACAGGATAGGGCAAGGTATAGAGTTTGATTATTGTTGCGTCCATGCAGCCTATAGTTTATCGGAAAGTGGATATGAGACAATTATGATTAACTGTAATCCTGAAACGGTGTCTACTGACTACGATACTTCAGATAAATTATACTTTGAACCTCTCACTTATGAAGATGTTTTGTCTATAATTAATAAAGAAAATGAAAATGGTGAAGTACTTGGAGCTATAGTTCAATTAGGTGGGCAAACACCTCTTAAAATTGCGGCAAGCTTAGAAAAAGCAGGTGTCAAAATACTAGGTACTTCAGTCGATGCTATTGACTTAGCAGAAGATAGAAAAAGATTTAAAGAACTTCTTCAATCTTTAAATTTAAATCAGCCCTCTAATGGGATTGCTACTAATAACAATAGTGCAGTCCAAATAGCAACAGAAATAGGCTTCCCTATAGTAATACGACCAAGTTATGTTTTAGGTGGTAGAGCTATGGAAATTGTACATAATCATGAACAATTACAGAAATACATAAATGAAGCCGTTAAAGTATCTGGCAATAACCCTGTTTTGATTGATAGTTTTCTTAGTAATGCCATTGAAGTTGATGTAGATGCATTATCTGACGGTACAGAAACTTATATTGCAGGTATTATGGAACATATAGAGGAAGCGGGGATTCATTCGGGAGATTCTGCATGCGCCCTCCCTCCACAAACTTTAAGTAAAGATATTTTAAACAAAATTATTAGTCAAACTACAATACTCGCAAAAGCTCTCAATGTAATAGGCTTGATGAATATTCAATTTGCAATTCAAGAAGATAAAATTTTTGTTTTGGAAGTTAATCCTAGAGGAAGTCGTACTATTCCTTTTGTAGCTAAAGCTACAGGTATTCCATTAGCTAAGATAGCCTCTAAAATAATGATTGGTGATAAATTATCTAGCTTTGATTTAAAAAGAAAAGAAATGTCTCATATTTCAGTAAAAGAAGCAGTATTCCCTTTTGCGAGGTTTCCAGGAACAGATATCATCCTTGGACCAGAGATGAAATCTACTGGTGAAGTAATGGGTATCGGCTCAACTTTTGGAGAAGCTTTTGCTAAAAGTCAACTTGGTGCAAGTATTAATTTACCAACAAGAGGACAAGTATTTATTTCTATAAAGGATAGTGACAAAAAGAAAATTATTCCCATTGCACAAAAATTATCTAATTTGGGTTTTAAAATATGTGCAACATCTGGGACAGCAAGAATACTGAACGATAATCAAATTGAAACAAATTATATTAAAAAAGTCATAGAAGGTAGACCAAACGCAGTTGACGCTATGATATCTGATGAAATACAATTGGTTATCAATACAGTAGAAGGATCTAATGCAATTAAAGATAGTTTTTCACTAAGACAAACAGCCTTAATGAATAAAATTCCCTATTATACTACTTTGCAAGGAGCTTACGCTGCAACATTAGCAATAAAAGTGATTAAAGAAAAAGTCCTAGAAGTAAAATCAATTCAATCATACTTTGAATAGTTTTAAATTTTAAAATATAATTTAATTCAAATAAAATGGAACTAAGATAATGGAAAAAATACCTTTTACTCTTGTAGGTTTAGAAAAAATAAAATTAGAATTAAATAGGCTAAAAAAAGAAGAGAGGCCCTCTATAATAAAAGCTATTTCAGTTGCAAGAGAACATGGTGATTTAAAAGAAAATGCCGAGTATCATGCGGCAAAAGAAAAACAATCTTTCACTGAAGGAAGAATAGCTGAACTTGAAGATGTCACTAGTAGATCTCAGGTAATCGATCTAAGTAAATTATCAGGAAAAACTGTCACTTTTGGAACTAAAGTAAAAATTGTAGACGAAGAAACAGATAAAGAAACTCTTTATGAAATAGTTGGACCTTATGAAGCTGACTTAAACTCAGGATTAATTTCCATAGCCTCACCTATAGCTAAAGCTTTAATAGGAAAAGAATTAGGTTCATCTGTAGAAGTTTCAACACCAAGGGGTAAAAAAAACTACGAAATTTTATCTATAGAGGTTCTTAAATCATAATCTCAAATGGAACACCTGTTAGAGATTTATTGGTTCTAATATTGAGTGATGTTTTAACATTACTCACTTTTGGAGCTTTTGTTAACTTGGTAGTTAAGAATTTTTGAAAATCATCCCAATCTTTTGCAACTATTTTAAGAATAAAATCAACTTCTCCAATTAACATATGACATTCTCTAACCTCAGGAAAAAAAGAGATATAGTTTTCAAATATTTGCAAATCACTTTCTGCCTGACTTTCAAGTCCAACATAAGCAAATACAGTTACTTTAAAACCTATTAACTCGGCATTTATTTTTGCACTATAACCCTTAATATAATTCAAGTGTTCAAGAGCTTTTACCCTTCGAAGACATGATGGGGGTGAAATATTAACTAAATTAGCTAAGTCAACGTTACTTATTCTACCATTACTTTGCAACTCATTCAAAATATGTAAATCTATATCATCTAATTTCTTTTTAAGAGTTTTCATTGTATTAATTTTTCTTTAGATTAGATCAAGTAATAGTAATAATATTACTCTAAACTGACTAAAAGTGCAATTTTATTTCAGTTGTTTGATTATTAGCTAATTCAATTAAACTAAAAAGGAATAAGAATTTTGAAAAAAATTTCTAAAGAGCATTCTTGGATAATTACTGATGGCACAAAAGGAATGGAGAACCAGTCAATAGCTCTAGCAAAATTATTGAATGTTACTTTTGATTTAATATTATTTCAACCACCTTATTTACTTCGACAATTTCCAATACTTGGAGTTTGTTTTCCAAAGTCACTAATAAATATTAATTTTGAGAAAAGAGCACCTGCTCAATTTTTAATTACAACTGGCAAAAGAATGGCTGGAATTTCAATTTTTCTTAAAAGAAGTTTTAAAAATAAGATAAAAACAATCCATATCCAAAATCCAAAAGTATCTAGCAATTATTTTGATCTTTTATTAATACCTGAACATGACAACATTTATGGTAAAAATATTATACAAACTAAAGGTGCTCTATCTTTTTTTGATAAAGAAGTTTTCGAAAAATCAAATAAAACTATTTCAAAAACAAATGCCAACTCATCAAAACCAATAGTTTTGGCGTTAATTGGCGGAGATAATAAAAGGTATAATTTTAAAAATACTGATTATTATAATTTAGGACTTCAGATTGCCAAAGCATCTAAGGGTACAAATACTAAATTAATTGTTTCTACCTCTAGGAGAACATCTTTAAGAGGAATAAAAGTATTAAATTCTGTTTTTAAAAAATATCATAATGATTTTTTTTTATGGGCTGGAAAAGGACAAAACCCCTACCCAGATATATTAAAATCAACAAATTATGTAATTGTAACCAGTGATAGCGTTAATATGATCTCTGAAGCAGCCAGCCTGAATTTACCATTATTTGTTGCGTATATTAATAAAGAAAAAGGAAAAATGAGCATTTTTCTAAAAGACTTAGAAAAACTCAATATTGTTCAAAACTTTGAAGGAAAACTCTTTAATTATAATAAAGTTCAATTAGAAACTAATTCTAAAACAAGCTTAAAAGTTAACAAGTTTTTTAGAACCTAGATTGTCTCCCATTTTTCTTATGTTAGCTATTTTAGTCTCTAAAAATGTCCAATCATTTTTTTTATCAATCTGTTCCCAAATAGCTTCTACTTCATCAATCAATAAATTTTCATAATTATTTTTTAGGCGTATTTTATTTTCCATAAAATTATCTACAGAATTAGTTTCTTTTAAAAAATTTAATATATCTTTGAATTCATTAGTTTTATATCTTTTACCATTAGTACTTTTAAGACAATCTGATATAGCTTCAGAACCTCCATAAAAATCATAGAAAAAAGAAGAAAAGTCTATTTGATGTTCTTTGCTTATTTTAAATAATATGCTCATTATTTGATTAATATTTTTGATTTCCATATCATTTATACCAAGCCTCCATGAAAAATGTTTAGCTAGAGAACTATTAAAAAAATTTGAAAATTGATTTAAAGTTTCAGTTATTTTTTCTTCATTTAGTAAATGTTTTAAACTATTGCCCAACTGTCTAAGCGCCCACAATGCCGCCTCTGGCTGTCTTCCAAATGAATATCTCTTTTCGTAATCAAAATAAGCAGCAGTAAAATAGGGATCAGCAAAATCTATAAATCTCCAAGGACCATAATCAAAACATTCTCCTGTAACATTAAAGTTATCAGTATTTAAAACACCATGAACAAAGCCCGCAACTGTTATACGACCAATCATAGTTGCTATTCTTTTTACTGATTCTAAGAAGAATATTTCTGTTAAATGATTTATATTATTAGAATTATTAAGTGATGGAAAATAATTTTCAACTACGTGAAAGACAAGTTTTTCAATACTTTCTTTTTGATTAAGATATGCTAAACGCTGAAATGTGCCTATTCTTATGTGGCTATTACTCCTTCTAACTAAGACAGCTGATCTTGTAGGAGAAGGTTCGTCATTTCTATGAAGGTTTTCTTCAGTTTCAATAATTGATAAGGTCTGGCTCGTTGGAACACCAAGTGAAGACAGTAACTCTGTTGCCAACAGCTCTCTTACTGCTCCTTTTAACGTTAAACGTCCATCACCGCCTCTGCTAAAATTTGTTTGCCCTGAACCTTTTGTTCCTAAATCCCAAATATTATGATTGTTATCCTGAAATTGAGATAAAAGAAATCCCCGACCATCCCCTAATTCAGGGTTATAATGACCAAATTGGTGACCATGGTATTTCAAAGCTATAGGATCATGCTTAACTCCAGGGAACCTATTGAATTTCCCAAAATAACTGATCCAATCTTCATCATTTATTTTTTCAAAATTTAATAAACTTGCAGCTCTATCATTTCTGAACCTTAAAATATGATTAGGGAATTTGGATGGGGTTACTTGATCAAAAAAATCATTACCTAATGCAAAATGTATATTTGATGCTTTGGCTTGCGTTATCATAACTAATAGAACAACCTTTATTAAGACTTAAATACGACTATATGTATAAATTATTTTTGAGATTTTTTTCTAAATCCTTATATAAGGATGACACTTGGGATCCGTAACCATTATATATTATTGTAGGTATCCTTCCTTCAACCCCTAATTGTTGTTCAGTTGACTGAGACCATCTAGGATGGGGCACTTTTGGATTTACGTTAGCCCAAAAACCATACTCAGCGGGAGCAAGTTTTTCCCATAATCCTATAGGTTTTTCTTTTACAAAACTAATTTTAACGATTGATTTAATTGACTTAAAACCATATTTCCAGGGAAGTACTAGCCGTAGTGGTGCCCCATTTTGTTTTGGCAACTTTTTACCATAAATTCCAGTAGCTATAAAGCTCAGATCATTCTTTGCTTCATCTATAGTCATACCTTCCTGAAAAGGCCATGGATACCATTTTTGTTTTTGACCAGGTGCAATTTCAGGATCAAAAAAGGTTTCAAACTTCAAAAATTTTGCTTCAGAGGTTGGTTCAACTAATGATAATATTTTGTTAAGCGCAAACCCTCCCCAAGGAACAGTCATTGACCAAGCCTCCACGCACCTAAATCTATAAGTCCTCTCTTCAATGCCACCAATTTTTTTTAATAAATCATCAATATCTATATTTAATGGTTTCTTCACTAGACCATCAATTGTTATATTCCAAGGGCTTACCTTTAACTTTGCAGCCCTTCTCCATATATTCTTGCTTGAACCAAATTCATAAAAGTTAGTATACGAAGTAGCTAAACTTTCTTTAGTCACAGCGCGTTTAACCTTATATAAGCTATTAACTTTAGGAGGATAATAAGAAATAGTTTGACTAAAACTATTTTTAGTAAAAGTTGACAAGCCTCCATAAAATAGGGATCCAGTGGCTAAAGTCTTCAAAATTTTCCTTCGAGAATTAAAAGTTTTTTCATCTGTAACTAAATAATTTTTTATATCCCATATTTTATTTTTAATAATAAAAGACATTAATTACCTCTAACTTGATTATGACAAACTTATTACTGATCTTTTTATTCTATCCATTGCTTCACCCAAAATCTCCATACTAGTAGCATAAGAAACTCTAAAATAAGGTTCTAAACCAAAAGCGTTACCTGGAACAGCGGCAACTTCAGCAGTATCTAGGAGCCATTCAACTATTTCTGTGTCAGTAGTTAAGATTTTTCCTTCAATTGTTTTTTTTCCAATTAACCCTGATATATTTGGATAAGCATAGAATGCTCCCATTGGCATCACACAATTTATACCTTGAATATTGTTCAATTTACTAACAACAAAATTTCTCCTTTCATCAAATGCCTCTAAACAAGGTTTTAAGAAATCATTATTTCCAGATATTCCCGCAAGTGCCGCATATTGTGAAATAGAACTCGCATTTGAAGTTGATTGTCCTTGAATTTTAATCATTGCTTTAATTAACTGCTCAGGTCCAACAGCATAACCAATCCTCCATCCAGTCATACAATGACTTTTAGAGACTCCATTTACAGTTAAGGTTCTATCTTTTAAATCTGGAGCAATTTGGGCAAATGTAAAAAATTTGAAATCATCATAAACAATATATTCGTAAATATCGTCTGTCATTACATGTAAATGGTCATGTTTTCTTACAACTGCAGCAATTGCCATCAGATCTTCTTCTGTATAACAGGCACCTGTTGGATTAGATGGACTATTTAAAATAAGCCATTTACTTTTTTTTGTAATAACTTTTTCTAAAGCTTCTGCAGTTAATTTAAACCCTACCTCAGATGGACAGTTAACTATAACTGGAGTTCCTCCCGCCAAAAGAGTCATGTCAGGGTATGAAACCCAGTATGGGGCTGGAATAATAACTTCGTCATTAGTATTTATGGAACTAATTAAAGCGTTATATAAAATTTGCTTTCCACCAGTTCCAACAATCACGTCTTTAATTGTATAATCTAAATTATTATCAGTTTTAAACTTATCAACAATAGCTTGTCGAAGTTCTGGTATACCTTCTACATTTGTATACTTTGTATAACCTTTATTGATAGCTTCTATTGCAGCTTGTTTCACGTGCTCTGGTGTATCAAAATCTGGTTCTCCTGCTGATAAGCCAATAACTTTTTTTCCTTCTCTTTTCAATTGCGCAGCTTTAGTCGTTATAACCATAGTTGCAGAAGGTTTAATCCTGTTCAAGCTGTCAGAGATAAAGGGCATTTAATTTCTCCAGATAAAAAAATATATTTATCAATTAGATTTACTACAAAAACTATAACTTAAAAATCATTATTTTTAATTAATATACTTTTTTTCTATCTAAAACACTTGAAGACTTAAGCTAGTTAATATAGATCAAAACTATGAATGAATTAGATAAATTAAATGTTAATGATTTAGTTACAAATCAAAACAAATTTGCTCTCAAATCCAATTTTATACCAACGGGTGATCAACCTAGTGCAATTAAGGAATTAATTTCTGGAATTAATAATAATGAAAAGGACCAAGTTTTATTGGGCGTAACTGGATCTGGAAAAACTTTTACAATGGCCCACGTAATAAATTCTTTGAACAGACCATCTTTACTAATGGCTCCAAATAAAACTTTAGCTGCACAACTTTATGGAGAAATGAAAGATTTTTTTCCCGATAACGCAGTAGAATATTTTGTATCATATTATGATTACTATCAACCTGAGGCTTATGTACCTCGTTCTGATACTTTTATTGAAAAAGAGTCTAGCATTAACGACCAAATTGATAGAATGCGTCACTCAGCAACAAGAGCTTTATTAGAGAGAAAAGATGTTATTATAGTTGCATCTGTTTCATGTATTTATGGAATAGGATCTGTTGAAACATATTCACAAATGACTATAGAGTTAAAAGAAGGACAAGAAGCTCCCCGTCAGAAATTATTAAGGCAATTTACTGAATTACAATATACTAGAAATGATTTATCTTTTGTTCGTGGAACTTTTCGTGTCAGAGGTGATATAATAGAAATTTTTCCTGCACATCTAGAAACTGTGGCATGGCGCATAACTCTATTTGGAGACGAAATTGAAAACATGTTTGAAATAGATGCATTAACTGGTGAAAAACTTACAAAATTAAAAGCATTAAAAATTTATGCTAATTCACATTATGTAACACCAAGACCTACAATTAATCAGGCAATTAAGTCTATTAAAGAAGAGTTAAAAAATCATTTAAATATTCTTTATGAAAATAATAAACTTGTTGAAGCACAAAGATTAGAACAAAGAACTAATTTTGACTTGGAAATGATGGAAGCTGCAGGAACCTGTCCAGGAATTGAAAATTATAGTAGATATTTATCAGGAAGAAATCCTGGTGAACCACCTCCTACACTATTTGAATATTTGCCTAACGACGCATTAGTTTTTACAGATGAAAGTCACGTAACTGTTAGCCAGATTGGTGCTATGTATAAAGGAGATTTCAGAAGAAAGTCAACTTTAACAGAATACGGCTTCAGACTTCCATCATGTATGGATAATAGACCTATGAAATTTGAAGAATGGGAAGCTTTTAGACCTCAGACTATTCACGTATCTGCGACACCTGGTGAATGGGAATTAGATAAAACAAGTGGTGTATTTGTGGAGCAATCTGTAAGACCAACTGGTTTAATAGATCCAGAAATAGTAATTAGACCGACAAAAACTCAAGTAGATGATTTAATTTATGAAACAAAAATACAATCAAAAAAAGGTAATAGAGTTTTAATCACTACCCTCACAAAAAAAATGGCTGAAGCCTTAAGTGAGTATATGTTTGAAGCTGGTTTAAAGGTAAGATATATTCATTCCGATGTAGATACACTTGAACGTATTGAAATAATTAGAGATCTTCGATTAGGTTTATTTGACGCATTAATTGGGATTAATCTTTTAAGAGAAGGATTAGATATTCCAGAATGTGCATTAGTTTGTATTCTTGATGCAGATAAAGAAGGTTTTTTAAGATCAAAAACGTCTCTTATACAAACGATAGGTCGAGCGGCCAGACATGTTGAAGGTAGAGTTATACTATATGCTGACAGAGTTACTGGATCTATGCAGTATGCTATTGACGAAACAGACAGAAGACGAGAAAAGCAAATTAATTACAATATCAAAAATAATATAACTCCTACTACCATAATAAGTAAAATCTCAGATATCTTAGCAGAGTTAAATAATAAAAATGCAAGTGGAAATGATCAAAGCTCTCAAAATTTTGGAAAGAGCATCAAACAATCTATTAATGATTTACAAACAGAAATGGAAAAAGCTGCAAGCAATCTTGATTTTGAGGAGGCTGCAAAGCTTAGAGACGAATTAAAACGTTTGCAACAAAGAGAATTAGGTCTAATGAGTGCACCTAAAGAAAGTTATAAAAAAAAGTCTTTTAAAAAGAAATAGAAACTTAAAGCTAAAATTGAATAGCTATTCCATGTATTTAAAAATAAAATTCAATTGAATTAAATTTGCTATATAGAATGAGAATAATGACTAAAAAAGCCGAAACCTCTTTAAGTAATGGTATCGAGGTCATAAAAAACGAGTTAATTACTATTCCTAGTAAACCTGGAATTTATCAAATGATAGGTAAAAATGAGGAATATTTATATATTGGAAAAGCAAAAAATCTTAGAAATAGAGTTAACTTCTATACCCAACCAAAAAGATTGAATTCAAGATTAACATACATGGTAGCCAATACGGTTCGTATGGAAATTGTTATCACTTCGTCAGAAATGGAAGCGTTACTTTTAGAATCGAACTTGATTAAAAAGTTTGAACCTACTTTTAATATATTATTAAAAGATGATAAAAGTTTCAGTTCTATTTTACTTAGCTTATCACATTCATTTCCTCAGCTATCTGCACATCGAGGTATAAGAAATATTAAAGGAAAGTATTTTGGTCCATTTGTTTCTAGAGGCACAGTTTTTAAAACTATAGAGACATTACAAAAAGCATTTTTACTTAGAACGTGTAGTGATAATATGTTTAAGTCGAGGACAAGACCTTGTTTACAATATCAAATTAAAAGATGCAGTGCACCTTGTGTAAATTATATATCAAAAAAATCATATAAAGAAACTATGGACCATGCTGTTGATTTTCTCTCGGGTAATTCTAAGTATGTAAAAGAGAACCTCATAAAAAAAATGTATGAAGCTTCTGATAATCAAAATTATGAAGCTGCTGGAATTTATAAAAATAGGATTAAAGCACTTACAAGTGCAACTGCTAATCAAAACATAAACGTTCCTAATCTAAATGATGTAGATTTTCTTGTTTTAAAAAAAATAGATAATAAAGTTGTTATTCAAATGAGTATTGTTCGTGGAGGTTGCAACTATGGATCTAAGGCTTATTTTCCTAAAATAGGAAAAAATGGAAGTGATGTTAATGAAGATGAAGTGATGCAAGCTTTTATTTGTCAGTTTTACAATAAAAATGAACCGGCATCAATTATCATGGTTAACCAATATCCAAAAGAAAAAGAATTAATTGAAGAGTTGCTCTCTAAAAAAGTTAATCACAAAGTAAAAATTGAATATCCTAAACAAGGAAAGAAATTAGATATAATTAACTTGGTTCTTAAGAATGCTAATGAAAGTTTAAATAGAAAAATTTTTGAGAAATCTTCTAATAAGAATAACTTAAAAAAATTACAAGAAACTTTTAGTTTCAAAAATTCAATAAACAAAGTGGAAGTTTATGATAACTCTCATAATCAAGGGAAATCTCCTGTAGGCGCAATGATTGCTTTTAACGAAGATGGCTTTTCTAAATCTATGTATAGAAGATACAACATTAAAATAGATTATAAAAAACATATACCAATCTCTGATGATGAAATAACAAATAATAATGACTATTTAATGATGCAAGAAGTGATGAAAAGACGATTCACTGGGAAAAGTACTTTAAATTTTCCAGATCTATTAATTATTGACGGTGGTAAAGGACATTTAAATACAGTTTTATCTGTATTAAAACAGTTAAAAATTAATAATATGAATGTCTTAGCTATTTCAAAAGGAAGAGAGAGAGACGCAGGAAGAGAACAGTTCTATACAAAAGATAGAGATAATTTTAAATTTGATAAAGATAATCCAATATTATTCTTTCTACAAAACTTAAGAGATGAAGTTCACAGATACGCAATAGCAGGTCATAGAATAAAAAGTAAAAAAGTATTATTTGCTAACCCATTAGACGAAATAGAAGGAATAGGAGCAACTAGAAAAAAATCCCTTCTTGAAGAGTTTGGTTCTGCCAAATCTGTGGGAGAAGCAAATTTAGAAGATTTGTTAAAAGTTGAAGGAATAAATAAATCCTCAGCTAAAAAAATATTTAATTTTTTTAATGAATAATTTAATCATAGCTATATTTATATTCATTATTGAAGTAAAAGTTTAACAATGGTTAATTTTGAGGGTCATTTATGTCACAAATAAATGTAATAAAAAAAGCCATTCCTAATAGTTTAACAGTTTTTAGGTGTGCTTCTTCCATTATACTACCATTAATTATTATTTTTGGAGGTGATATTGGAGCTGTATTGGCACCACCTTTATTAATATTAGCTGCTTTAAGTGATTATTTTGATGGGTACTTTGCTAGAAAATATAAAGTTATTTCAAATTTTGGTAAAATATTAGACCCTATAGCTGACAAACTTTTAGTAATAGGTATTTTATTTGCATTGGCATCAGATCATATGCTGAGCTATCATTTATCTTTTATTCCTGCGCTAATAATTATATTAAGGGAGATATTTATTTCAGGCTTAAGAGAGAATATGGCTCAATATAAATTTTCAATAATTGTCTCTATTTTAGCTAAATGGAAAACAACCATCCAATTATTTGCTTGTGGAAGTTTCTTAGTATGGAGATCTGACCCATTTTTTTTTCAAATACAAATTATAGGCTGGATTTCGCAAATATTACTATGGGTAGCAGCAATAATTACTATTGTAACAGGTATTGAATATATTCTTAAAACAGCTTTATTTTTAAAAGAACAAGATAAGTAAGGAAAAAGAATGATTATCAAATATTTTTCTTGGATAAGAGAGCATGTAGGTAAGTCTGAAGAAGAAATTGAATTACCCCATAATATAAAAACAATAGATGATCTTATTAAATATTTGGCTAGTTTGAATGATAATTATAAATCAGCTTTTGCTAATAAAGAAATAATCAAAATTGCTGTAAATAAATCATATTCAGATATTACTACACAAATATTTAATGAAGATGAAATAGCTTTTTTCCCTCCAGTAACAGGAGGTTAAGTGCAGAATAAAAATAAAGTTTTTGTTAAAATAAAAATTCAAAATAAAGATTTTGATGTTTCAAAAGAAACACAAATACTAAATCTAGACCAAACTGGAGCAATTGTTAACTTTGTTGGCGTTGTTCGTGGAAAAGACGAAGAAAGAGACCTTGATATTAATTCTATGACATTAGAACATTATCCTGGAATGACTGAATTTGAAATAGAGAATATAATAAATCAATGTATAACAAAATGGGATATATCTGGAGTATGTGTCATACATAGAGTAGGTAAATTACTACCTAAAGATCAAATTGTTTTTGTTGGGGTTTCCTCAAAGCACAGACAGAATGCTTTTGATGCATGTAACTTTATTATGGATTGGTTAAAAACCAAAGCACCATTCTGGAAGTTAGAAGAGAATTCAAAACACAAAAAATGGGTTGATTTCAACTCATCAGACATAAATGCTACAAAAAAATGGCAAAAAAAATAACTGTTTCTGGTTAGTAATTAACCTAATCTCTATTAACTAATTTCGAATAAGCATCTGTTAACTTTAAGCATACTTCTCCTGGCGTGAATTTATACTCTCCAATCTCACGTACAGGAGTAACCTCAGCAGCCGTTCCTGTCAAAAAACACTCTTCCGCATCTTTCATTTCCTCAGGCATTATTTTTCTTTCAATAGTCTCAATTCCAAATTTTTTAGCAATATCAATTACTGTCCTTCTAGTAATACCGTCTAAAAAACAGTCCGGCAAAGGAGTATGTAGCTTACCATCAGGCATTTTAAAAAATATATTAGCTCCAGTTGCTTCTGCAATTTGTCCCCTATAATCTAACATAAGAGCATCACTATAACCTTTTGCCTCAGCTTCATGCTTAGAAAGAGTACAAATCATATATAATCCTGCAGCTTTAGCATGCACAGGGCCACATTCTGGACTTGGACGCTTCCATTTAGCTATATCCAGTTTAATTCCCTGCATCTTTTGTTCAGGATCAAAATAACTTGGCCATTCCCAAACTGCGATTGCGACATTGATTTTTGTTGTTTGTGCAGAAACAGCCATCATTTCACTACCTCTCCAGACTACTGGTCTAACATACGCATCTTTAAGAGAATTTTGTTTAATTAATTCATTTTTAGCTTCTAGAATTTCTATTTTTGTATATGGAATTTTCATATCCAATGATAAAGCTGAATTAAATAACCTGTCTGTATGTTGTTCAGTTTCAAATATATTTCCTTTATATGCCCTCTCTCCTTCAAATACACAACTTGCATAGTGCAAACCATGGTTTAAAACATGTATATTTGCAGTTTTCCAATCTACAACTTTACCATTGTACCAAATATAACCTTCTCTGTTATCAAACGACATATTTAACAAACAATCTTCCTCCAATTTCCCTTATTTTTTTATTATCAATATAATCCACATTATTCTGAAATAATCAAATATTTAGAAAAATGTTTTTAAAATTACCCTAACTTGTTAATATAAATTATCAGGTTTTATTTTTAATAAAATTTAATAATGGTATTTAAAATGATTAGTAACGAAATTAAAGAATTTGATTTTCATATTTTAGTAATTGATGATGATGAGAGGCTAAGAAATTTACTTAAACAATTTCTAGAAAAAAATGGCTTTAGAGTTTCCGATGTTGAAAATGCAAATGCCGCAAAGGAAATAATGAAAAGTTTAATTTTTGATTTGTTAGTAATTGATATTATGATGCCTGGACAAAATGGATTAGATTTATTAAAGGAAATAAGGTTAAAAAATAATGTCCCAGCGTTGATGCTTACAGCAATGTCCTCTCCTGAAAATAGGCTTGATGGTCTGGAATTAGGAGCTGATGATTATATGACTAAGCCTTTTGAGCCACGTGAATTATTATTAAGAATACAAAATGTTTTAAAAAGATCCCTACCTACATTGTCGAATAACTCCAAAAATGAAATTATTCAATTTGGACCATTTTCGTTTAATCTAAATTCAATGAACCTATATAAAGATGGTTTATCCGTTCACTTAACAACATCGGAACAAAAACTTCTAAATTGTTTTGCTAAATCTCCAAATAAAGCCTTGTCGAGGGATGATATTAGTAATTTACTTGGAGGAAAGTTAGAAATCCGCTCTATTGATGTGGCTATTGTTCGTATAAGGCGTAAGCTTGAATATGATCAAAGATATCCTGTATATTTACAAACTGTTAGAGGTATCGGTTGGATGCTTCAAACACATGAAGATGAAATTAATTATAATTAATTTAGAGAATAGTTGATGAGACTAAGAAATGTAACGCCTAAAAGTCTTTTTGGAAGAATGCTAGCCATTATTTTAGTTCCTATAATACTAGTACAAGTAATTTCTGTTTCAATTTTTTATGAAAGACATTGGGATTGGGTTTCTAGGCATATGTCTAAAAACTTAGCTAAAGATTTAGGTTTTTTAATTGATGAATTGGGAAACACTCCTTCAAATGATCAAAGAGCCCTATCAGCTGCAAGGGCGCGACAATATTTTGATATAATTTTTTATTGGCTTGAAAAAGGTATTCTTAAACCAAACCAGTCATTTGATAAGAGATTTAAAAACTTTCGTATTGCCCTAGAAACAAGAATAAAAGAACCTTTTTATCTTTCAAAAATAAGCAATTCTAATCAATTTTATGTTGATATTCAACTCGCTAATGGAATAGTAAGAATGAATATAGACAACAAAAGATTATTTGTTCCCACTGGCTTTACATTTATAATGTGGTCAATTGGATCTTCAGTAATTCTATTTTCGATAGCAATAATTTTTCTCAGAGGTCAAGTAAGGCCTATACTAAGGTTGGCAAATGCTGCAAGAGAAATTGGATTTGGAAGAGAAGTAAGTAATTATAATATTGAAGGTGCCACAGAAGTTAGGTTAGCTGGAAGAGCCTTTCAAGCAATGAAGCATAGGATTAATAGACAGATTGTAGAAAGAACTTCTCTATTAGCTGGTGTAAGTCATGATTTAAAAACTCCTCTTACTAGAATGCGCTTACAATTAGAAATGTTGGATACTAATCAAAGTATAAAATTTGACTTTGAAAATGAATTATTAGAATTAGAAAATATGATTGACGGATATTTAGAGTTTGCAAGAAACGAGAGAGAAGAACAAATGGTTGATGCAAGCCTATTTAATTTACTTCAGCAAGCAGCCAAATCATCTGACCCCGAAGGTAATAAAATATATATAGCAGTTCCTCCAGATTCACTTCCTATTTTTCCAATTCAAGTTCAATCAATCAGAAGAGCTCTAATAAATTTATTTACTAATGCGATACGATATGCAGGCAAAGCAAATGTTCAAATTCAAATTTTTGACGATCACAGTGAAATTATTATAGACGATAACGGACCTGGAATACCACGCGATAAAAGAGAAGAAGTAGTTTTACCTTTTACAAGATTAGAAAATTCTAGAAACAGTAAAACAGGAGGTACTGGATTAGGTTTATCCATAGCTAAAAATGCAGCTCTTTCTCATGGTGGTGAACTTATACTTGACGAAAGCCCTCTTGGTGGTTTAAGAGTTCGTTTTTTATTACCATTGTAGAATATATATAAAATAAATTTATTTTTTAATAATACCGAAAACATCCCCAATATCCTGAATTTCACGAAGATTATTATCTAAGATTCTAATGGTTTTTTCTAAATTAGATTTTTCTTCTTTTAAAAAAACATCCATTGTTTTAAAATATACAATGTTAAGGGCTAATGATTTTATAATATTTTTGCATTCATTTTTATTGCCTTCGGCAAGATTTAGCAATTTAAGCATGAAATTTTGATTAGAGCTTAATAAATTAAAAAAATTTTTTGTCTTTATATCTAAACCAATGCTTAAGGTTTTTAATGACAACTTATAGGGTGTGTAAATTTCGAGTCTCAAAATAATGCCCTCAAGAATTTTATCATAAACACTTGAAATTTTATCATTATTAAACTCTTTTTGAAGTTCTTCTATGGTTTTTTGATCAAGCTTTTTTATAAGAATTTTTAAAAAAAATGAACTATAATCTTTTTGTGATAATGGAAGAATTTTTTGAGCCTCTTCAATTTGAATGCCACTCTTTTCACATAAATCTTCTATCAGAATTTCTTCGTTGAGTGTGTGATTCATAATTGAGAAGAATGCTTCACATAAATTTGATTTAATATCTGACAATACTTATCCTAATTTTTAATACTTTTAGTTACTTAAGTTTAGAGACTTCGCTCTTTCTTTTGCATTGGAAATAGTAGCTTTTAGTAAAGGTAGAAGTCCATTTTCTTTAGACATTAGTTTTTCTAATGCAGCTTCAGTAGTTCCACCTGGGCTTGTAACATTTTGTCTTAAGGTTTTTGGATTAATATTAGCGTTGTCTAATAGTTTTGCAGACCCTATTAATGTCTCAATAGCTAAAAGATTAGCATCCCGCTCTCCTAAACCCTCATTCATTCCTATTTCTGCAAGTGCTTCTACAAAATAAAATATATATGCTGGCCCTGAACCTGATATAGCAGTTACAACATCAATAAGGTTTTCGTTACTTAAGAATATAGTTTTACCGATTGAATTTAATAATTTTTGAGCGTCTTGTTTTTCATTTTCAGTTACACTTTCACTTTTGCAATAGCCTGTAATACCTCTTCCAACAGATGCTGGAGTGTTTGGCATAGCTCTTATTATTTTAACGTTATGATCAATTTCATTTTGAAACCATGAAAATGATAATCCTGCTGCTATTGATATAAAAAGAGTTTTTTGATTATAACATTTTACTATTTCTTGAATTGCAACATTCATTTGTTGAGGCTTAACTGCCAAGAAAATTATATCTATATTTTTAATGTTTTTATTATTAAGTAACTCATTTATACCTTGAAACGACTCAAAGCCCTCTTCTGCTGCTTTTTGTTTGAGAGTAGTATCTTTTTCTATAACAAAAAAACTATAATTTTTATTTGAAGACCAACCTTTTGCTAAGGAAGATCCCATCTTTCCATATCCAAGTAAAATTACATTTTTCATTTTCATCTCTAGTCAAAACTTGAAGATAATATAACTAAGAAAATTGAAAGTTTATGCGTGGCCTAAAGCTTTAACAAACATCAATTGTGACATTTCTTCAACGGTTGTCTCTGTGTATATTAACTTATGTATAGACAAAGTAAAGGATTCAACAAGTTCATTAACAATACTTAAATTAAAGTCTAAAATATCATATAACGATGTATTTGATAATTTATCAGCAAAAATTACTGAATCTTTATATTTAATATTTTTTGTTTGTTCATCAAAAGTAAAATAACCATCATGGCTCTTATCATTTATTTTATTCATTAATTTATATATATCAATGATAATGGATTCAGGAAAATCCATATCTACAACACATTCCAAAAACAATCTCTCATTCTTATAACTAATACTTAAATAGTAATCAGCTATTATACCATTACGGTTAAAAAAAAATGAACCATTACAGCAATTAATTTGTTTCCAATTATATTTTTGGAAAATATTTGAAAATTTATCTGAAATAATATTATTATTTAAATCATTAATCATATCAAACCACAATATATAGTAGGTAATTAATTGTTAATACCATATATATATTAAATTTACATTCTTAAATAATAGATTTTACTTCTTATTTTTATCTTTAACTTTTATTTTTCTTTCTAACTTTATTTTTAACAAATTAAATTCAGCATTTAATTTTTCATGTCTATCAACAAGCGCTTCAAAATCTTCTCTACTAACAACACCTTGATCATTAATAAATTTTTCAAATCTACTTTTTACAATATTATCAATTTCATTTTTTAAAGCTGAAAAAGTTGAAAATGCACCTGAAAGAATCGATGCTGTATCTTTTAAAAAAAACTTTGAGTTTTTCATTTGAAATCCTTAATTTTCTTATAGCAGTTGCTTGATTATATTATTCATTCTAAATTATTAATTTTACCTAGTAAATTAATTTATTATGATAGTATTTGATATGATGATTGAATTTCCTAATATTAACCCAGTTGCAATAGATTTAGGTTTTATCCAGATAAGGTGGTATGCAATTTCTTATGTGACAGGGATATTATTGAGCTGGTTTTTAATTTTACGCATAATAAAAAATAAACAAATACAAATTAACTCTGAAGTTATTAGTGAATTAATTAGTAATAGTATACTGGGTATTATTTTAGGGGGACGATTAGGTTATGTTTTATTCTATAATAATGAATATTTTATAAATAATATTTTAGAAATTTTTAAAATATGGAATGGTGGCATGTCATTTCATGGAGGTTTAATTGGAGTAATAATTGCAACAATTTATACAAGTAAAAAATATAAGGTTCCTTTATTACAATTAGCTGATCTAGTTGCAGTCGTAGCTCCTATTGGTATATTTTTTGGTCGAGTGGCAAATTTTATTAATGGAGAACTTTATGGAAGAATAACTACACACCCAATTGGAGTAATGTTTCCAAATGGTGGAAATTTACCAAGGCATCCAAGTCAAATATATGAAGCTAGCTTTGAAGGTTTGTTTTTATTTTTTATTTTATTTCTTTTTTTACAATTAAGTTATATCAGAAGTAAGACAGGTATTTTAACGGGATTATTTATATTTTTTTATGGAGTTGTTCGTTTTTTTATTGAATTTTTAAGAGAACCCGACGAACATATTGGTCTACTTTATCTTGACCTTTCTATGGGACAATTTTTATGCTTACCAATGATTTTAATAGGTATATTTTTTGTAATTTATGGTTATAAAAAAAAAATTAATATTTAGTAATTCAAATATTTATTAATTTATTTTATGTGAGGTTTCAATGCACTTAAAAAAAATTCAACATCCAATACTTACATGTGAAAAAATAAGTTATGGTTTTTTTTCAAGATTAGGTGGATTTTCTACAAAACCTTATAAATCCTTGAATTGTAGTTTTAATAACAATGATAATAAAAATAATGTTATAAAAAATATTAATATAGTTAAAGAAGATTTAAATTTAAAAAAAATTATTAAATTAAATCAAATTCATTCTTCAGAAGTAGTTATAATAGAAAAATTAAATGATATTTCTGATTTTTATAATGTTGACAGTATTGTTACAAAAATTCCTGGTATAGGGCTGTCTATTCTTGGAGCAGATTGTGCTCCAATTTTATTTTATGATAAAATTGAAAAAATAATAGCAGCTTGTCATGCTGGGTGGCGAGGAGCTGTTGACAATATTGTAGAAAAAACTATCCATAAAATGGAATCCATTGGTGCAAAACGCAATCAAATATCAGCAGTTATTGGACCTGCCATTCAAAAAAACTCTTATGAAATCGGTCAAGAAGTTGCAGATATTATTCAAAGTTGTTCTTTTTTTTCAAATAAAATTCCTATATTATCTCATAAAATTAATGATAAATATTTATTTAATCTCCCATTATTTTTACAACAATGTTTAAAAAATGCAGAAATAGTTAATATAGGAAATGTGGAATTGGACACATATACAAATCCTCATTTATTTTTTAGTCATAGACGTTCATCTCATAAAAATATGAATGAGACAGGAAGACAAATTTCTGTTATAGGAATTTTAGAGTAAAAAATTTTAATTAAAAAGATAGAAATATGCCGCATTTAATAATTTTCTTTTTGGTATTGATCGTTGGTTTGTTCATTTTAATTTTTATATAAGGTAATATAATTATTTAAAAATAAAACCTTGCTTTAAGCTCAGTGAGACTGCTATTAAATCTATTACAATTTCAATTGAAAGTTTTATTCATGAAGATATTAGCTTGTAATTCGAATAGACCGTTAGCTGAAAATATCTCTAAAAACCTCAACATACAACTTGTGAAAGCTGAAGTAAAAAGATTTTCTGATATGGAAGTTTTTGTTGAAGTTCAGGAAAATGTTAGGGGCGAAGATATGTTTGTTGTTCAATCCACATCATACCCAGCCAATGATAACTTAATGGAGCTTCTTGTTTCTTTAGACGCACTTAGAAGAGCCAGCGCTAGAAGAATAACAGCAGTAATACCCTATTATGGCTACGCTAGACAAGACAGAAAATCAGGACCAAGAACACCTATATCTGCAAAATTAGTTGCTAATTTAATAACTAAGGCTGGAGCAGACAGAGTTTTAACAATGGATCTACACGCTGGACAAATTCAAGGCTTTTTTGATATTCCAACTGACAATTTATTTGCTGCTCCTGTTTTTATCAAAGATATACAAGAACGTTATAGTGGCAAACCTATTGTTGTGGTTTCACCAGATGTTGGTGGAGTTGTTAGAGCTAGAGGAATAGCTAGAAGAATAAATGCTAATCTTGCTATAATTGATAAGAGAAGAGAAAAACCAGGTTCATCTGAGGTAATGAATATTATTGGAGATGTCTCTGATCATCATTGTATTTTAGTTGACGATATAATTGATTCTGGAGGTACATTATGTAATGCTGCACAAGCACTTACAGATGTTGGAGCACTTAGTGTAGATGCTTATGTAACTCATGGTGTGTTATCTGGGTCGGCAGTAACACGAATTAGCAATTCTCCTTTGAGCATGCTTATCACGACTGATTCTATAAAAGCAACTGAAGCTGTAAAGATTGCGTCTAATATTCGTCAGATATCTATAGCACCAATTATTGGTGAAGCAATTAGAAGAGTTCATATGGAACAATCAGTATCAAGCCTCTTTGAATAAGTTTTTTTATAATTTACTTTATATTTTTATATTATGGAGTTATGTAATGAATATTCTTTTGCACCCCTGGAGGCAAAAGATTTTTTAAAGGAGTTAATTTAAATGGAAGCTATAGAAATAAAAGCCGAAACTCGAAGTCAGGTTGGTAAGGGGTCTGCCAGAGCAGCAAGGCGAGCAGGTTTGGTTCCTGCAGTTATATACGGTAATAAAGAATCTGCACTTAGTATAACTATAAATGCTAATGCATGGCGTCAAATGATGAACAAACCTGGTATTTTCAGCCAATTAATGAATATTGAAGTTGATAATAAAAAACATTTTGTTCTACCTCGTGACATTCAACAACATCCAGTTTCAGAACAAGCAGAACATGTGGATTTTTTAAGAGTAACCAAAAATGCAACTGTTGCAGTTGGAATTACCGTAGAATTTATAAACGAAGATAAGTGTACTGGTATAAAGCTTGGTGGAGTTCTTAATATAGTTAGATCTCAAGTAGAACTTAATTGTCCTGCTATCTCAATACCAGAAAAATTAACAGTTGATTTAGAGGGTTTAAATGTAGGTCATACAATTCATATTAGCTCTATTAAACTCCCTGAAGGATGCACACCTACAATCACAGACAGAGATTTTACTGTAGCCACCATTGCTGCTCCTAGAGGAGGATTAGGTGAAAATGAAGAAGGTGAAGAAAGTGATACTACAACTGAAGAGACCGAAGAAAAGAAAAGTGATAGTTAATTTTAACTATCACTTAAATTCTGATGTAGTATGTTTCTTTTAGTTGGGCTTGGTAACCCAGAAAAAACTTATGCAAATAATAGGCATAATGTCGGTTTTATGATGATTGAGAGCATAGCTAACTATTATGATTCTCTGAATTTTATTAAAAAATTTAAATCTGAATTCTCAAAAATCTTAATTAATGAAAATATTTGCTTTTTATTAAAACCAATGACTTTCATGAATAACTCTGGAATAGCTATAAAACAAATAAAAGAGTTTTATGATATACCTATTGAAAACATTATAGTTTTTCATGATGAAATCGATCTTAATCTTGGTGAAGTTAGAATTAAAAAAGGCGGAAGTCATAATGGTCACAACGGTTTAAAAAGCATTGATGAATTTATTGGTAAAAATTATATTAGAGTTAGGATTGGTGTGAGTAGACCTTCTAGGCTATATAATAATACAAATGAGAATATATCCAATTGGGTTTTGTCAGACTTCTCTTCCAATGACAGAACAGAATGGTTAGATATTCTAATTGAAAATATTGGTAAAAATATATCATTATTATTAAATCATGATCTAAATAAATTTTTAAATAATATTAAATAAGTAAGGTTAAAGGTTTTGATATGGGGTTTAAATGTGGAATAGTCGGATTGCCAAATGTTGGAAAATCAACTTTATTTAATGCTTTAACGGAAACAGCTTCTGCAG
>CAZFKZ010000007.1:0-16845 GCA_964519035.1 uncultured Rhodobacterales bacterium
ACAAAACATTAAGTGAAGATTTTTCTTTATATATTCACAGGCCTACAGCAACAGACCAAAGTTTTGCTCCAAAAGGTTGTGATAGTTTTTATGTCCTGTGTCCAGTTCCCAATTTATTAGGAAATATTGACTGGTCAGTAGAAGGACCAAAATTGCAAGAAAGAATTGTTATAGCGTTGGATAAAACAATTTTACCTAAATTAAAAGAAAATATATGTGATGATTTTTATATGACACCAGTTGATTTTAAGAAGGATTATCGTTCTACTCATGGTGCAGGCTTTTCTATAGCTCCCATTTTTTCACAATCAGCTTGGTTCAGATATCATAATAAGGATCCTCATATTAATAATTTATTTTTTGCAGCTGCTGGAGCTCACCCTGGTGCAGGAGTTCCAGGTGTATTGTCATCTGCAAAAATTGTAGAAAGTTTGATCAAATAAAAAAGAGAGTATAAATGCATAGTGATGCTAATAATGCTAAATTAATACTCAAAACAAATGGAAAAAGTTTTTATTGGGCTGGTAAATTTCTTCCATCGGCTTACATAAATAGAGCAGCAGAATTATATAGGTTTTGTAGAACTTTAGATGATATAGCGGACAATGGTCAAAAATCTTCACTTGAGTATTTAAATAGTTTTAGAATTAAACTTTTAAAAGATGAAGATTTCAAACAAACAAAAACAAATAACCGAACATATCCTAAATTTTTTAATGTCTCTTCAAAAAGGGCAGCTATTCATTTAGTTGACGGTTTGATTAGAGATCAAGACACTGTTTTGTTCCAAGAAGAGGAAGATTTAATACGTTACTCATACCAAGTGGCTGGAACAGTTGGTATAATGATGTGTGATGCCTTAGAATGCTACAATGAAAATGCAAAGTCATTTGCAATTGATTTAGGAATAGCTATGCAGCTTACAAACATAGCTAGAGATGTTCTAGAAGATGCTAAAATGGGTAGACGATATCTACCTGGTTGCTGGGTTGATCAAATTAGTCCTCAAGAAATTGTCAGAGCAACTGTAGATAAAGACTTAAAAACTAGAGAAACTATATCAAAAGGAATTCAAAAATTACTCAGTTTAGCTGAAGCATATTATTATAGTGGCTCTCAAGGATTTATATTTTTACCAATGAAAACAAGATTAGCAATTTCTATTGCTTCGAAAGTTTATAGGCAAATTGGAGTTCAATTAAAATCCAAAAACTATAATTGGTATGAAGGAAGACAAGTAACGACTAAAATTACTAAAATGAGAATTACTATATCAACGCTTTTAAATGAGGTATTATTTTCTTCAAAAGTTGAAGTAAGCCATAAATCTGAACTTCATAGGTTATTACAAGGGTTTATTTAAATGGCAAAAACAGAGTTAAACATTATTGGAGGTGGGTGTGCTGCTCTTTCATTGGCTGGTTTAAGTAAGAGTTTGAATGAGTATAAAATTAATCTCTACGTTGGAAATCAAAATAAAAAAATAAATGACCACTTTTGGGGTTTTTGGAAGAATAAATCTACTGAAACTGCTTTTGATATATCTGATTATAGTTGGTCTCATTGGTCTATTATTACTTATGAATCAAAACAAATATTGAGTTCTAATACATATCCTTATTGTGTAATTAGAAGAAGTAAATGGCTAGATTATTGTCTTAGTCAAATTAATAATAAAAGGGTTAATATTGTTCAAGAGGATGCATTAGATCGTAATAATGATTTGTTTGTTTATAATAATAAAATTGAAGGCAAATATATATTTGATAGTAGACAGCCCAAAATTCCATCCAACATATTATTACAACACTTTGAAGGTTATATTATAACATCAGAAAAAAATATTTTTGATGACAAAACAGTAACATTAATGGATTTTAGGTGCGATCAATCAAAAGGTATGCATTTTATTTATTTACTACCACTGAACAAAAATAGTGCATTAGTAGAATCCACTATTTTTTCTAAGAATATTGAAAAACCATCATTTTATTTAAATGCTATTAAGTTATATCTAAGAAAATATTATAATCTAACCAAGTTCGTTAAAAGTCATCATGAAAAGGGTATTATTCCTATGCATGATATAACTGTTAACTCTAAGTTTACATATAATATAGGTACCAGAGGTGGTGCAGTTCGTCCGTCATCAGGATATGCTTTTACATTTATACAAAAGCAAGTTTTTCAAATAAAAAGTCAACTTATATCTAAGGGTAAAATTAAAACTAACGTACATAAAAAATTAGATTTATTTTTAGATAGAATTTTTATTAAGGTAATAGAATTAAATCCTCAAATAGCACCTAAAATTTTTTCTAATTTAGCCAAGGGTATTAATGGAGACGAAATGGCAATGTTTATGTCTGGAGATTGTAGTTTTTTTACTAAATTCAAAATAATAAAATCAATGCCAAAAATACCTTTCATGATGGCTTTTTTAAAAATTGTAAAGGAATAATGGAAAATATATCTTTAAATTGGTGGGACTATTTGTCTTTAATATCAATTATTTTTATTGGTATACCTCATGGTGCCCTTGATGGAGCGATATCCATAACTTTGGGATATTCTAAACAAATAAAACTGCAAACATTATTTATTTTAACATATTTGTTTATTTCATTTATTGTAGTATTTTTTTGGTTTTTATTTCCAGTCTTAGCGTTAATTTTATTTTTATTCATAAGTGTCTTTCATTTCGGTTTTGGTGATTTGAATTGGAAAAATAATAAATTTTATATTTTAAATGGATATTTCCATGGTGGTTTAATCGTTTTTGGAATTATTTTTTTTAATAAAGTTGAAGTTGACTTTCTTTTTCAAATTTTATCGGGTGATGATTTGTTATTATTGTGGAAAATTCTATACTTAGGTTTAATTTTTTGGGTAATTTCAGCAATAATTTTGTTTATTAATTATAAAAATATACAAATTTCTAAATATTATTTGCGGTTATTAGTATCCATCACACTTATAGTGATTATTTTACCTCCACTTCCAGCATTTGCTGCTTATTTTTGTTTAATTCATAGCTTTCATCATATAAAAAGAATTTTCCCCACCTTGTTAAATTTCATGGATAAAAGAAAAGCCATAACATTCATGGTGCTTTTTTCTTTTTTTAGTTGGGTTGTCGGGATTATTGGAGTTTACTATATTTTAGATTTTTATGACTTTTCAGAATCAGTGCTTAAAGTAACATTTATTGGCTTGGCTGCTTTAACAGTACCTCATATGATTTTAGTAGATGGTTTTTTTAGACCAAAATTTAAGATTTAATTCTAAGGTTTATTTAAAATCTAAATAATTACCCAAGCTAGAAACAGTTAAAATTAGTCCAACGAATACATTAGATTTAAAAATTATTAACGGGTTATACATCTCTAAGTTTTTTATTTTATTTATTTGAAAAATAAAATGGATGCCTGTAATAAAAACTCCTAAAAACCAGATAAGATTAGCATTTAATTTCCAGCCACTAAATATTAATAAAGTAAATGTAAAAAAATACATGGTGCCAACAAATAAAGTTAAAAATTTTTGTGCAGAAATAGCTGAATTTTTTACTCCAATTATTTCGTCTTCTTTTCTGTCTTGACATCCATAAACAGTATCATAACCAATAATCCAGAAAACAGTTGCAAAATACATTGTGAAAATACCTAGATTCCAACTTTGATCTGCAGCGGACCAAGCTGTAGGAACTGCCCAACTAAAGGTTAGGCCTAAAAAAATCTGAGGCCATTTTGTAAATTTTTTTGCCAGAGGATAAATTATGATTAATGGGATTGATGCTAAAGCAATTAACCATGTGTTTGTATTTAGTTGAACTAGGCAAAAAAAACTAATTAGAAGAATTAATAAAAGAAATATTATAGCTCCTGAAGTTGTAATTTCTCCAGAAGCGATTGGTCTATCTTTAGTTCTATTTATTTTTCTATCAATATCTTTATCCCATAGATCATTAATTGTGCAACCGGCAGCTCTCATCATAACTGAACCTATAAAAAAAATGATCATTAATTTTATACATTCATTTAAACTTATACTTGATAGAGGTAGTGTCCACCAGCCGGGAAGTAGTAGTAACCAAAATCCAACTGGTCGATCAAACCTACCCAATCTAATCCATTTTACTACCTTTTTAGGCAAAAAACTCCACCAACCAGTTTCGGGCATATCAGAATAATTTAATTTAGGTATATTCATAATTAATGGAATATCATTTTAGTCTATTGCTTTCAATCAACTGTTAAAATAAAGTTTATATTTAAGTGAGGGTATCTCTGAAATGAAAGATTTTTCTTTTAAAGCTAAAATTCGTTTATATATAAAAAGTAACTTAATTATTAAACAAAAACTAATAGTTGAAACTAAACAATCTCATTATTTGTTAAATGTTATGAGAAAAAAAGTTAATGATATAATATTTGTGTTTAATGAATTACAAGGTGAATTTGAAGCTGAAATTATAACTATTAATAAAAAAAAAATAACCATAGAAATTTTAGATAAATTAAGACCACCAGAGAAAGTGAATGATATATGGGTAATATTTGCGCCAGTTAAAAAAAATGCTACTGATTTAATTATACAAAAATCTACAGAATTAGGTGTGTCGAAAATTATTCCAATCTTAACAGAGAGAACTATTGCTAGGCGAGTTAACTTAAAGAGAATGGAAGAGATTGCTATTGAGGCATCCGAACAATCAGAAAGAGTAACAATACCAGAAATATCTCCGATTCATACTCTTCAGGAAATTATCTCTTCATGGAGCTCTAAAAGAAAAATTTTCTATGGGGATGAGACTATTAGAAACAATCTAAATGAAATTGGAAATCAAAATAAATTAGTCAGAGGATCTTCAGGAGCTATTTTAATAGGGCCAGAGGGTGGGTTTTCTTTAGAAGAAATTAATTTTTTAAAAACAAAGAAATTTGTTATTCCAATTAATTTTGGGCCAAGAGTTTTAAGATCGGATACAGCGGTTATATGTGGTCTTGTGTGTTGGCATATGATAAATGGTGATATGAAAAATTATCAAGTTAATTAAGTTTACTTTTAAAGTATAAAAATATTTAATAATTAATATTTTGCTTTATTGTTTTTTAATTACGTACTTTGAATGATATGAGGGATAAATGCCAAAACTAGAATATTCAGAACTTTTAGATTGGTTTAAAAGTGGTGCAAAATCGAAAAAAGATTGGAAAATCGGAACTGAACATGAAAAATTTGTTTTTTACAATGATAACCTTCAAAGGGTAAAGTATTTAGGTAATTCGGGTATAAGTGAACTCCTTAATAAAGTTGCTGAAAAATATAGTTGGCAAAAAATTTTAGAAAACAATAATACTATTGGTCTTAAAGATGATACTGGAGCCTCTATTTCTCTTGAACCGGGGGGACAATTAGAGTTGTCTGGAACTCCTCTAGAAAACTTGCACCAAACCTGTAAAGAAACAGGTCTTCATCTAAAGATTATGAAAGAAGTGATGCAAGGACTTGGTCTTTCTATGATTGGAATAGGTTATGATCCTAAATGGAAACGATCTGAAGTTGATTGGATGCCCAAAGGTCGTTATGAAATAATGAAAAATTATATGCCTAAAGTTGGTGACTTAGGTCTAGATATGATGCTTAGAACTTGTACTATTCAAGTAAACTTAGATTACAGCAATGAACAAGATATGATTGAAAAATTTCAAATATCGTTAGCCCTTCAATCAATCGGGACTGCTCTATTTGCCAACTCACCATTTATTGAAGGTAAACCAAGTGGTTATTTATCATCAAGGGCTATGGTTTGGACTGATACAGATTCAGAAAGAACTGGGGTACCTCAAATTGTTTTTGACGCAAATTTTGGTTATCAATCTTGGTTAAACTATATTTTGGATGTCCCTATGTATTTTATATATAGAAATGGTGTATATATTGATATGTCAGGGAGCTCTTTTATTGATTTTATGAACGGAAAATTAAAAGGTTTTGAAGGCGAGTATCCAACTATGAAGGATTGGGAAGACCATATAACTGTAGCATTTCCAGAAGTTAGACTTAAGCAATATCTCGAAATGAGAGGGGCTGACGGAGGTCCTTGGAATATTATTTGTGCTCTTCCTGCTTTATGGGTAGGTTTACTTTATGATGTAGAAGCACAATCTGCCGCGTATAAACTAGCAAAACCTTTTATGGAAGCTAAACTTCTTGAAAATGCAAGGTTTTCAGCCGCAAAATTTGCCCTAAATGGTTATATTGGTGATACATTAATTAGTGAAGTTGCTTCAGAAATGTTAAACATCTCAAGCGCCGGTCTTCAAAGGCGAAATAAAGTTGATGCAAGAGGAATTGATGAAAGACAATTTCTTGATCCATTATTTTATATTTTAGAGAATAAAGAAACAGGTGCAGAAAAGTTACTAAATAAATATAATAAATCTTGGAATAAAAATATAGATATGATTTTTAAAGAAAACTCATTTTAATTTTGATTTAACCAGTTTCAGTCCCGCCAATTGTTATTCCTCCCATTAACAATGTTGGTTGTCCAACCCCCACTGGAACTCCTTGCCCATCTTTTCCACATGTGCCTATACCGTCATCTAAAGCTAAGTCATTTCCAATAAGAGATATTTTTGACATTGCATCTGGACCATTTCCAATTAAAGTTGCACCTTTAACTGGTTGCTTTATTTTTCCATTCTCAACTAAATAGGCTTCAGATGCAGAAAAAACGAATTTACCGTTCGTGATATCAACTTGGCCCCCAGAAAAATTTACTGCATAAATACCTTTCTTTAAAGAGCTTATGATTTCTTGAGGATCAATAGTTCCATTATCCATGTATGTATTTGTCATTCTTGGCATAGGGTAATGTGAATAAGATTGTCGCCTACCATTACCCGTTGGTTCCATTTTCATTAAACGTGCGTTTTGTCTGTCTTGCATATAATTTTTTAAGATTCCGTTTTCTATAAGAACATTTTTTGAAGATTTAGTACCTTCATCGTCAATAGTAATGGATCCTCTTTTATTTTCTATGGTTCCATCGTCAATAACGGTAACACCGTCTGCTGTAACCTTTTCACCAATTTTTCCTGAGAAAATTGAAGTCCCTTTTCTATTAAAGTCACCCTCAAGGCCGTGTCCAACAGCTTCATGAAGCATTACTCCAGGCCATCCAGGGCCAAGTATTACGGGCATTTCTCCAGCAGGAGTAGGTACAGATTCTAAGTTTATTGAACCAATTCTGAGAGCTTCTTTAACTTGACTTTGCCATTTTTCCTTATTGATCCATTCTTCGTATTTACCTCTTCCTCCACATCCCGAACTACCTGTTTCTCTTCGACCGTTTTGTTCAACTACAATTGCTACATTGAGCCGGACTAAGGGTCTTATATCAGCAGATCTTTCGCCATTTGCTCTTAAAATTTGAATTGCTTGATAGGAGGCTGATAAAGAAGCTGAAACTTGAACAACTCTTGGATCAAGGGACCTTGCGTAAGAATCTATTTCTTCCAGTAAATTTGTTTTAATTTGAAAAGAAGTTTCTTCAAGTGGGTTAATAGAAGTATAAAGAGGTTTATTAATGCCGTAAGAAGGCGCTTCTGCCATTGTGCCCGAATAGTTTTTAGATACAGACTTGACTGTTTCAGAAGCTCTATTGAGGGATTCTTCAGTAAGTTCTCCAGAATGAGCAAATCCTTTGGCTTCGTCTGCAATCGCTCTCAACCCAAAACCTTGAGTGCTATCATAGGATACACTTCTCATCCTACCATCATCAAATGAAAAAGATTCTGATTTTGTAGATTCTAAATATAACTCTCCATCATCTGAACCCTCTAAGGATTTTGACACAATAGATTGAACTTTGTTCAAGTTAAAATCTTTGTCTTCAAAAAAAATTTTATCTGTAATTTCTAATGATGATTTATTTTGCATTATTCTTTATCCCTTAATTAAATTCTTCTTAAACTTATCCACTTAAAATGACAGCTTGGAGTTTAATTGCAACATCAATTATTAAATTAATAAATAAACTTTTATTATATTTAAAAAATGTTAAAAAATATAAAATTTTTGTTATTTAAACTAGTATTTCAATGAAAAAAGTTTTAAGTAATATCTATCGAAACTAGATTAGAATCAATCTAATTATAATTTGTAATATATAAAAAGGCTTTACCAATTTTTTTTATAGTTACATATATTTTGAGGAGCGAAAAAAGAATGAAATGTTTAAACATATTTAAATATTTTTACTTAACTTATTTATTTAACTTTGTAATTTTTTCATTGCTATCATTTAAGACCAATGCATCAGAACCAAAACCTTGGCAATTAGATTTACAAGAACCAGCTGGTATTATTGCAAGTAAAGCAACAGATCTTCATAATTTTCTGTTGGTAATAATCACTTTGATTTCAATTTTTGTACTTGGTTTATTAATATACGTATGCATTAAATTTAGAGAAAAGCCTGGCGTCAAGCCTTCAAAAACATCTCATAATACAATTGTAGAAATTATTTGGACTGTGGTTCCGGTTTTAATTTTAGTTGTTATCGCGATACCTTCTTTTAAACTTTTATATCTCCAAGAAACTGATAAACCTTTTGATATGGTTGTTAAAGTTTCTGGTAATCAATGGTATTGGAATTATGAGTATCCAGATCAAGAAATTTCGTTTGATTCATATATTATCAATGAAGAAGATTTAAAACCTGGTCAAAAAAGAATGTTAGAAGTCGATAATCCATTAGTTGTTCCTGAAGGAACTAAGATTAAATTTCTAATTACAGGTAATGATGTAATGCATTCATTTTTTGTTCCGTCTCTAGCTTTACAAGTTTATTCAATAGCTGGAAGAATTAATGAAATGTGGACAGAAGTTCCTGTGGGCAAAAAAAAATACTATGGGCAGTGTAATCAAATTTGTGGTGTAAATCATGCATATATGCCAATTGTTATTCAATCCTTGCCAAAAGAGGAATATAAACAATGGTTAAAAGAAGCCAAAGTTAAATTTGCTAATAAAGAAAACCTTGAGACTAGTAAAATAGCTCAATTAGAAAAAAAATAAGTTAAGGAGACTATATAATGGCATCTTTGTCAAAAACTTCAACTTCTATAGAACATGGTCATCATGGAGCTCCTTCAGGGTTTGTTAAAAGATGGTTATATTCTACAAACCATAAAGATATTGGTACTATGTATATAGTTTTTGCCATTATAGCTGCCTTCATTGGTGGAGGAATGTCAATTTATATGCGGATGGAGTTGATGAATCCTGGCGTCCAATATATGACTGATGGGCATATGTGGAATGTTTTTACAACTGCTCATGGTCTAATAATGGTTTTCTTTGTTGTTATGCCGGGACTTATAGGAGGTTTTGGAAACTGGTTTGTACCAATCATGATTGGTGCACCTGATATGGCTTTCCCTAGAATGAATAATATATCATTTTGGTTATTGCCTCCTAGTTTTGTTTTATTACTTTTGTCAGCCGTTGTAGATGGAGGAGCAGGTGTTGGTTGGACAATATATCCTCCTTTATCAAGTACAGCTGGATCTCCTGGCATGTCTATGGATTTAGCTATCTTTTCACTTCATCTAGCTGGAGCTTCATCAATATTAGGGGCTGCAAATTTTATTACAACTATTTTTAATATGCGAGCACCAGGCATGACTATGCATAAAATGCCTTTATTTGTGTGGTCAATGCTAGTGACTGCTTTTTTATTATTATTGGCTGTACCAGTATTGGCCGGTGCTATTACTATGCTTTTAACTGACCGAAATTTTGGTACTAGCTTTTTTATTCCTGAAGGTGGAGGAGATCCAATTCTATTCCTTCATCTATTTTGGTTCTTTGGTCATCCTGAAGTTTATATTATGATTCTTCCTGCTTTTGGAATTGTTAGTCAAATTGTTTCAACCTTTGCAAAGAAACCAGTTTTTGGATATTTAGGAATGGCATACGCTATGGTTTCAATTGGAGTTGTTGGTTTTGTTGTTTGGGCACACCACATGTATACAGTAGGACTTTCTGTTGATACTAGAGCTTATTTTACAGCTGCAACTATGGTAATAGCTGTCCCAACTGGAATTAAAATTTTTTCATGGATAGCCACAATGTGGGGGGGCTCTATTACATTTAAAGCCCCTCTTTATTGGGCCCTTGGATTTATATTTTTATTTACAGTCGGCGGTGTTACTGGTGTTGTCTTATCTAATGCTGGGCTTGATGTAATTCTTCATAATACCTATTATGTTATTGCCCATTTTCATTATGTTTTGTCTTTGGGTGCTGTCTATGGCCTATTCGCAGGGTTTTATTATTGGTTTTCTAAAATGACTGGTTATGAATATAGTGAGTCTCTTGCAAAGCTTCATTTTTGGGTGACGTTTATAGGTGTGAACTTAACATTTTTCCCAATGCATTTCTTAGGACTTGCTGGCATGCCAAGAAGGTACATTGACTATCCTGATGCATTCGCAGGTTGGAATATGGTAGCTTCAATTGGTTCTTATATTGGTGCAGCTGGTGCAGTGATTTTCTTGGTTGTTATTATTGAAGCATTTGTAGTAAAGCGTAAAACAAATAATAATCCATGGGGTGAGGGCGGAAATACACTTGAGTGGACCGTTTCTTCACCTCCTGCTTTTCATACATTTGAAGAAATACCTAGGGTAAAATAATTTAATTGTAAGGTTATATATTTTGACTGTTAACACAAATACCAATGAACTTAATCAAAGTTTGAATATAGAGGGATCTCCAAAAGATTACTTTATTTTAATGAAACCGAGGGTTATGTCACTCGTTGTTTTTACAGCTTTTGTGGGTTATTATGCTGCGCTTTCTGAGGGCGCTTATAACCTGAACCCTTTTCTAGCTGCTATAGGTATATTAGCTATTGCTATAGGAGCGGGAGCTTCTGGTGTTTTAAATCAATGGTATGATCGCGATATTGATAAAATTATGGAAAGAACAAAAGATAGGCCAATTCCTGCTGGTAAAATAGATCCAGCAGAGGCTTTAGCCTTTGGAATGATAACGGCTGCAATGTCTGTTATCATTTTAGGGCTTTCAGTAAACTGGCTTTCAGCTTTTTTACTGGCTTTCACAATAATCTTTTATGCAGTTTTTTATACAGTTTTTTTGAAAAGATACACTATTCAAAATATTGTTATAGGTGGTGCTGCTGGAGCTTTCCCTCCTGTAATAGGCTTTACCCTAGTAACTGGTTCATTATCACTAGAGCCAATAATATTATTTGGTATTATTTTTTTATGGACTCCTCCACACTTTTGGGCTTTAGCATTAACAAAACAAGATGATTATAGATTAGCTAATATTCCTATGTTACCAGTTGTGTCGGGAGAAAAAATTACAAAAAAATATATTCTGTATTATATACTTGCTTTAATTCCCTTTTCATTATTACCATTTATTTTAGGTTACTCAGGTTATATTTACTTTATTACATCTATTATTTTGGGAATTGAGCTTTTAAGGCGAACTATTTATTTACTGAAAAGTAAGCATAATGCTGAACAAAAATTATTTTTTTATTCTATTTTTTATCTATTTTTTCTATTTCTAGGAATATGTATAGATAAGTTCTTATTATAATTTTTTAGAAAGATTTTGGTTTATTGTGAAAAATAAGAAGAACCCTGATTATGTTGAGTCATTTTATAAAAGTAGAAAATCAAAAAATTTAGCTGTTCTCCTGATTATAATAAGTTTGGTTGTTTTATTTTTTTTGATAACCATTTTAAAAATGGATATAACTAGTTAAATGGCTGAAAATTCAATGAATGCAAATAATAGGCTTTTTTTAAAGCTCATGATATTTGTCCTTATAATGATTGGTGTGTCATTCGCGTCAGTTCCTTTATATGATTTATTTTGTAGAGTTACTGGTTATGGAGGGACTACTCAGAAATCGTCCCTTGCACCAGGTTCAAGTGGAAATTATAAAAATATTCAAATTAGATTTGACGCTAATGTTTCAAATAATTTAAATTGGAAATTTACTGCACCTAAATCTGAATTACTAGTTCAGCCAGGAGTTGAAAAAATCATATATTACACTGCTAAGAATTTATCTGATCAAAGAATTGTTGGAACTGCAACTTACAATGTTTCTCCACCAAAAGCAGGAAGTGTTTTTATGAAAGTTGATTGTTTTTGTTTTGTTGAACAAGTTCTAGAGCCAGGTGAAGAAGTCAAAATGCCAGTCGTTTTTTATATAGACCCTAGTATTGATGATGATAATAATCTTAAAAACCTTAATGAAATAACATTGTCTTACACCTTTTTTAAAAAAAGTAATAAAGAAGCTAATAATAATAAAAATAGCTTTCAAATGTCAGGCTTTTTATAATATATATAATTCTATTATCATGTAGTAAAGAAAGTGGAGAAGTATATGAGTGGTGATCAAAAACATCAATATCATCTTGTTGAGCCAAGTCCATGGCCTGCAGTAGGAGCTATATCAGCTTTTACACTGGTACTCGGTTTGACTTTATTTATGCATGAATATCCATATAGTTTCTATGTTATGATGGCAGGTCTTGCAATGGTGCTAGTTACAATGTTTTTTTGGTGGAGAGACGTTGTTCGTGAAGCAGAATATCAGGGTCATCACACTCCAATAGTTCAAATTGGAATGCGATATGGAATGATTTTTTTTATTTGCTCTGAAGTAATGTTTTTTGTCGCTTTCTTTTGGGCTTTTTTTGATTCTAGTTTATATCCAGATACTGGTGTTTGGCCGCCAGAAGGTATAGTTACCTTTGATCCATTTGATCTACCTCTTATCAACACATTAATTCTTCTTTTATCTGGTTGCACTGTAACTTGGTCGCATCATGCTTTGCAGCATAATAATAGAAAAGATTTTATTATTGGATTAATATTAACAGTTCTTTTAGGTGCTTTATTTACAATTTTACAGGCTTATGAATATAACCATGCAGAATTTGCATTCACAGATGGAATTTATGCTTCTACTTTTTACATGGCAACTGGGTTTCATGGATTTCATGTGTTAGTGGGAACTATTTTTTTAACGGTATGTTTATTTAGAGGTATTAAAGGACATTTTACACCTGATCACCACTTTGGTTTTGAAGCTGCCGCATGGTATTGGCACTTTGTTGATGTTGTATGGTTATTTTTATTTATATGCATTTATTGGTGGGGTGGTTA
This sequence comes from uncultured Rhodobacterales bacterium, assembly GCA_964519035.1. Taxonomy (GTDB): domain Bacteria; phylum Pseudomonadota; class Alphaproteobacteria; order Puniceispirillales; family Marisalimonadaceae; genus CAJJBL01. Next base: position 13,237 of record CAZFKZ010000007.1, read on the forward strand.
ATAGTTTTAATACTATTTCTGTTAAATTATCATTAAATTTTATCTAGGAGATTATCATTTACTTTAGACCAATGCTTTGGCCAACAGTTGTATCTATATTTGTTTTAATAATGTTGATATCCTTTGGCACATGGCAGATTAAAAGAATGTTTTGGAAAGAAGCTTTAATAGATAGATATATATCTCAAAGTCAATCAAATCCAATAAGACAGTCAAATCAATTAAATCAATCCACATTAAAAGAGTTTAAATCTGTAGAACTAGAGGGATCTTTTTTACATGAAAATGAAATTTACATAACTGGTAAAACTTTTGAAGGAAATGCTGGTTTTCACGTAATTACACCTTTTAAATTAAACAATGATTCTTTTGTTCTTATCAATAGAGGTTGGGTTTCTGAAGGTTATAGAAATCCAATAAAAAGAAGTTTCAGTCTAATTAAAGGTAAAACAATTATAAAAGGTATATTGAGATTACCTCAAATTAAAGGTTATTTTGTTCCTGAAAATGATGGAAAAAATGGATTTTGGTTTACAATTAAACCTAAACAAATTTTTAATCATTTAAATTTTGAATCAAAGACACTTATATATAACTATTATATAGATGCTTTGCGTAATGAAGGTAAACTTACGTTACCTATTGGCGTAACAGGAAAGCCGGAACTTAGAAATCAACATTTATCTTATGCTGTCACTTGGTATGGCTTAGCTTTAGCACTTTTATTTGTTTATTGTTCTTATCACTCGTCTTTAGGAAGATTATACTTAAGAAAAAAAGGATAGCGATGGTTAACGGTTTAAATTATTTAAGCACTAGAGGTGGTGAATCTTCTCTGAAATACGAAGACGTGCTCTTATCTGGATTGTCCAGAGATGGTGGTTTATTTATGCCTGCAGATTGGCCTACATTTACAAACTCAGAAATAAAAGATATGAAAAACTTAAGTTACTCAGAGTTAGCTGCTAAAATAATGTCGCCATTTATAGAGCCAAGTTTGACATATGATCAAATTAATAAAATTTGTCATAGTACTTATTCTAATTTTACTCACAAAGATGTAGCTCCTTTACATCAAATCAAAAATGATCTTTACATTCTTGAGTTGTTTCATGGCCCAACATTGGCTTTTAAGGATTATGCAATGCAATTTTTAGCAAAAGCATTTGACGAAGCATTGTTAAAAAAGAATAAAAGGGGTGTTATTTTAGGTGCTACAAGTGGAGATACTGGTTCTGCTGCATTAGAGGCGTTTAAAGGAAAAAGTAATGTTGATATTTTTATACTTTTCCCTAAAGGTAGAGTGTCTGAAGTTCAACAGAAACAAATGACATGGATAAATGAGTTAGGAGCGCATGCTTTAGCCGTGGAAACGGATTTTGATGGTTGTCAAGAGATAGTCAAAGACTGCTTTGAAGATTTGAGCTTTAAAGATGAAGTTTCTTTGTCTGCGGTCAATTCTATTAACTGGGTAAGACTTCTGCCACAAATAGTTTACTATTTTTATTCTGCATTAAAAGTAGGCGCTCCTGATAAGGAAGTTGCTTTTTCTGTACCAACAGGTAATTTTGGTAATATATTAGCTGGTTGGATGGCAAAAAAATTAGGTTTGCCAATAAGTAACTTAATCTGTGGTTCGAATCAAAATGACATATTAACTAGATTTTTCAATAATGGATTAATGGAAAGAAAAAATGTAAAGCCTTCATTTAGCCCTAGTATGGATATTCAAGTATCAAGTAATTTTGAAAGATTATTATTTGAAATCTTAGGTAGAGATACATCATTGGTTAAACGAGAGATGGAAAATTTTAGAAAAACTGGAACTTTTTCTGTTTCACAGGAAAGTTTGCTAAAAGTTAAAGATTTATTTTCAGCTTATATGATTACAGATGAAGAAACTATAAATACTATAAAAGATGTTAATAAAGAATATAATTACATTCTTGATCCACATAGTGCAGTTGGATTTGGAGCTGCTACAAAAGCTTTAAATGATAATATAGTGAGAAAGGGAACCCCACTTATTTCCCTAGCGTGTGCTCATCCTGCAAAGTTTCCAGACATAATTAATAAGTCAATTAATATACACCCTAAACTACCCTTAAATTTAGAAAGTCTATTATCTAGTAAAGAGCATTTTAAAGTATTGGATGCGGATATAAATCAAATTAAAAAGCATGTTAAAAGTACCATGAGGAAACAATGAAAGTTAATTATGAAGTATTAGAATCAGGTTTAACTATAGTTACAGACCAAATGGATGTTCAATCTACTTCTATAGGTGTTTGGATTGGATCCGGGAGTGGTAAAGAAGAACTTAATGAGTGCGGTATAGCTCATATGTTGGAGCATATGGCATTTAAAGGAACTGTTGACAGGAACGCTGAAGAGATAGCAAGAGAAATAGAAGATGTAGGTGGAGATATAAATGCTTATACGAGCAAAGAAGTTACCGCTTATTATCTTAAGGTGCTTCACGAAAACTCAGATTTAGGGATTGATATATTAGCTGATATAATTAAAAATTCTACATTACCAGACGAAGAAATCGAGAGAGAGAGAGGCGTTATATTATCTGAGATTGGTCAATCGTTTGACGCACCTGATGATAGAGTTTTTGAAAATTTTACTGCTACAGCTTTTAGTGATCAATCTATTGGTAGACCAATTCTTGGAACAAGAGCAACAGTCAGCAATTTTCAAAGATCAGATTTACAAGATTTTTTTAGTTCACACTATGGTTTAAAAAACATGGTTGTAGTTGCATCAGGCAATGTGAACGAAAAATTCTTTTTAGAAAGTGTAAAAGATAAATTTTCTGATATTAAGCATAAAGTTAAACCAACACATTTAGAAGCTAAATGGATAGGTGGTTTCAAAGGAGAAGACAGAGATTTAGAACAGACACAACTTGTATTTGGAATTGAAGGTCTTAATAATATAGATGTCGATAGATATGCTTTAAGGGCTTTAGCGATAATACTTGGAGGAGGAATGTCCTCCAGGTTGTTTCAAGAGTTAAGAGAGAAAAGAGGATTGTGTTACTCTATTTTCTCATTTACACAAATGCAGTCATCGTCTGGAGTTTTTGGGTTTTATGCGGGCACCTCTCCAAAGGATGGAAATCAATTATTAGAAGCAAGTCTATGTGAATGGAATAAATTAAAAGGATCCATCTCAGAAGATGAAGTTTTAAGAGCTAAGGCACAAATGAGATCTGGTTTTATTATGGGACAAGAAAGCACAGGATCGCGAGCTGAATATTTAGCAAAAAACATCCTCACTTTTGGAAAATTAAAGTCTACTGAACAAGTCTTAAGAGAAATAGATAAAGTTTCCGTTAATTCAGTTGAAGAAGTTATTGCAAGGATTTTTTCTGTATCAAAGCCTGTTTTGTCGGTAATAGGTCCAGACGCGTTATCTTATAAAGGCTTTAATATCAATAGCTCAATAAATTAAATTATATTAAGCTCTGCCTGAATAATTAATTAATTTTAAAGGATCTACTCCAATTAACTTTAAAGATTTATTCCAAAGTGGAAGCTCACTATTATTATTATAAAAGATTAAATCTCTAGTTGCATCTGAAATTATCCAAGAATTATC
>CAZFKZ010000007.1:16945-53750 GCA_964519035.1 uncultured Rhodobacterales bacterium
TATTATTATAAAAGATTAAATCTCTAGTTGCATCTGAAATTATCCAAGAATTATCCAAAATTTCATTATCTAATTGAATTTTATCCCATACTGCACATCCAAGGAATATCTTTGAGTGAAGAAAATATTTATCATTAAGAATATTTATAAATACTTCATTGGAAGATGAAATATATATGTCTTCGCAAATACATTCTGAATTTAAGTTACTTTTATTTTTAGAATGCACTATAAATCCTTGATTTGTATGAACAGGTCCTCCAAAAAAAACCTTTTCCATAACGTTGTCAGAACTCTTACCTAATTTCATTATTTTTAGTAACTGCCCAACATTAAAATTTTGAAGAGGTTTGTTCAAAATTAGCCCCATAACGACATCATCAGTACTTTCACAAATCAGTATAACTGCATTTTGAAATCTAATGTCTTCTAAACTAGGGTTTGCAATTAAAATTTTACCTAACAATACTTGTTCCCAATCTGTTATTTACATATATATTAAAAAAAATAGTAATATTTATAAATCATAAGTTGAAAAAAAAGATGTGCAATAAACTTATAAATTTAAATTGGAAAAAGCTAGTTATTCTAGTTTTATGTCTTATTTCTTATAACTTTGTTGTTGTAAGTGAATTATTTGCAAATATTTCACTTAAAAGTGAAAAGTTAACCTCAAACGAAAATTATGAATTTGTTGATATAGAAATATTAGCAGGTAAAAAAAATAATAAAAATAATTCTAAATTTCTTGGGGGTATAAAGGTTACTCTTTTACCAGAATGGAAAATATATTGGAAAAATCCAGGCGATGCTGGTTTGCCTCCTTCAATCAGTTTAGAAAATGGAAATAACATAAAATCTATAAACCTTTTATTTCCAAGTCCAACACGATTTAATTTTTATGATATAGAAACATTAGGTTATGAAAATGAAGTTATATTCCCTATTGAAATACAGGTTCTAGATAGTAATATACCATTATCTGGGCAATTAGTTTTTAATGCTCAAGTTTGCTCTAAAATATGTGTTCCAATAAAAAAAATATTTAATCTAACCTCTTTTGATAATAAATATAAAAATATAAATTTATTAAATTTTAATAAAATTAATAAATATTTGTTAAAAGTTCCTCTTTTGAGTAAGGACAATAAACTAGAGCTATTATCCTCTAACTTCCAAAATAATGTATTAAATGTAATATTATCTAATAAAAATAATTTCAAACCTTATGACATTATTATCGAAGATAGTAAAAGTAGGATTTACCAAAAACCAAATTTTTATACAAAAAATTCTTTAATGTATATTTCGTTAAATATCGATCAAATAGATGAAGGATATTTATCTGATTTGAAATTTAATTATACTTTTATTGGTGATAAGTATAGTTTGGAAAAAAAAGATATTCCAATAAATATTTTGCTGTCTAATGTGGTTGTTGACTTTAAAAGTAAATCACAACTATATGTATTTAATTTTGAAATTATCCTGATAGCTCTTTTGGGAGGCTTTATTCTAAACTTCATGCCATGTGTTTTACCTGTCTTGTCTCTAAAAATGATACAAATAATAAATTACAGGAATTCTAGTAAATTAGAATTTAGAAGTAAAATCTTCGCCAGTATATTAGGCATATTATCCAGTTTTATTGTGTTAGCAATTAGTGTTTATTTTATCAAAATTACTGGTGACAATGTAGGTTGGGGGATTCAATTTCAAAATAAATATTTTTTATTTTTTATGATTGTACTAACTTTGATTTTTTCTTTTAATCTTTTTGGTTTTTTTCAATTTTACTTACCATCAAAACTTTTAAATTTTCTTTCTTATAGAGGTAGTGGATTAATTGGAGATTTCTTATCAGGAGTATTTATGACACTTCTAGCTACTCCATGTACTGCACCTTTTGTTGGCACAGCTATTGGATTTGCTTTAGCGGGGAGCACTTTTGAAATTTTTACTATCTTCTTATTGATGGGAATAGGACTTTCACTTCCTTTAATTATTTTTAGTATTTTTCCTCAACTGGTTTCATTTATCCCTAAACCAGGTAATTGGTTGAATGTGTTTAAAAAAATAATGGGTTTATTTTTATTAGGAACATCAATTTGGTTAATAAGTTTGTTCCTAAATTTAAATGCTAATTTTATAAACATATCTAAAAATAAAAATAGTGAAAATGTTTTAAATTGGGATCTTAAAAGCAATCCCTTTTTACCTCAAAAATTAGCTAAAGAAGGCAAAGTAGTACTTATAGATATTACAGCTGATTGGTGTATAACGTGTAAAGTAAATAAAACAATAGTTTTAGATTCTAAAGAAGTGCTTAATTTTTTAAAAAAAAATAATGTAATTACTTTAAGACTAGATTGGACTAAACCCAATGAAGATATAAGTAAATTCTTATTAATTAAGAAAAAATATGGAATTCCATATAATGAAGTATATGGACCGTTAAACCTCAATGGTAAAATATTACCTGAGTTGTTAAGCAAAGAAATAATATTTAAGTATGTTAATGCATCCAAGTGAAATAATTAATAATATACTTTTAATTTTAAGTAAAAACGTGTTACTTAAATTTTATAATTAGGAGTTTTTTTATGTCCATTAAAGCAGGTGACGTCTTTCCTTCTGGAATTTTAAGAATAAAGGATGAAGAGGGTATTAAAGAAGTAAATACAGAAAGTTATTTTAAAGATCAAAAAATAGTTTTATTTGCTCTGCCTGGTGCATTTACTCCTACATGTTCTGCAAAACATTTGCCAGGTTATATTAATTTATGTGATCAAATTCTGTCTAAGGGTATCTCCAAGATAGCTTGCATGGCTGTAAACGATCCTCATGTCATGAAAGCTTGGGGGGATGTTTCGGGAGTTGAAAATAAAATTGACATGTTATCTGATTCAGACTGTTCAGTTTCAGTATCGCTTGGATTAGACATGCAATTTGGTAAAGTAATGGGGCATCGTTCTAGAAGATTTGCAATGATAGTGGATAATAATATCATAATACAATTATATATAGAAGAAACTGGAGCTTTTGATGTTTCTTCAGCAGAAAATATTTTAAGTCATTTATAATAATTTTATTCTAAATTTTGCATAGCTTTGACTGCTAATTTATCGGCTATTTCATTATAATGATTTCCTGAGTGACCTTTCACCCAAAACCAAAGAACATTATGATTGGTAACGCAAGTATCCAAAGCTATCCATAAATCTTTGTTTGCGACTGGTTTCTTTGCAGCGTTTTTCCATCCATTTTTCTTCCAATTATTAATCCATAAATTAATGCCATTTTTTACATACTGAGAATCAGTATGTATTTCAATATCACTTTTTGCTTTAATTGATTGAAGTGCTTGAATTGCAGCAGTAAGTTCCATTTTATTATTAGTAGTCATAATACAATTTCCAGATAAATATTCTTCATTATTATTAGAAATTAAAACTGCACCCCAACCACCTTTACCTGGATTCCCTGAGCATGCTCCATCAGTATATATAACTATTTTATCACTCATTATTACAAAATACCATAATGCGTCAAGTTTTTAGCAGATTGATGAAACCTTAATTTTTTTATATATTCGGTAGGATTTTTGGGGACAACATCTGTATTTTTAGGAGTATGTACCCAATCGTAGGTTCTAGTTAATAAAAACCTCAAAGCCGCTGCTTGTGACAAAACAGGTAAACAAAGTAACTCATCCTTTGTTAATTTTCTAATGGATCTATATCCTTCTATTAAAGAATTACATTTATCTTTACTGAAAAGAAAAACGTCATTAAAGCACCATGCATTTAATGCAATTGCAATATCGTATACTAGAAAATCAGTGCATGAAAAATAATAATCTATGATACCTGAAATTTTATTATCTTTAAAAAACACATTATCAGGAAACATATCAGCATGAATAAAACCTTTTGGTAAATCACTTGGCCAATTTTTTTTACAAAAATTAAAAGAGTTTTGAATTTCAATTAATAAATTAGGTTCTATCTCATCTAATTCTTTAGCAGAAATGGATGATGTACATTGTATAATGAGCTTTTCCCAGCCTGAGATAGATAAAGAGTTTTGACGTTCCATATTAAAATCGTGAGTATAAGAATGCATTTTTGCCATTGATGCTCCAACTAAAAAGCAATCTTGATTTGTAATTATAGTTTTAGATCTTCCTTTTAGAAAATTTACAATTAAAGCTGGCTTGTCAGATAGCGTTTGAAGGTAATTTCCTTTTTTATTAATAATAGGATTTGGACAAATAAATTGTTTTGCGTTTAAGTGTCTCATTACATTTATAAAAAAGGGTAAATCTTTCTGATCAACTCGTTTTTCAAAAAGAGTAAGTATAAAATCACCTTTAGTTGTAACAAGATGAAAATTACTATTTTCTATGCCTTCTACAATACCTTTAAATGAAATTAATTTACCTATGTCATATAACAACAAAAAATTTGAGATTTGCTGATTATTTAAAACAGAATATACAGCCAATTTTTAATCCTTTAAAATTAACGTAAAATTTTAGGTAAATTAAAAGTTACATTTTCTTGGGCCACATTATGATCAATTAGGTTAACTTCAAAATCTTTTTTTAACTTTGTAATTAAAACTTGAACCAATGTTTCTGGCGCAGATGCTCCTGCTGTTAAACCAATATTAGGAGAATATAAAGGATTAAAATCATTTAAAAATGAATTTAATGTATTTTCATCAGGAATTAGAAAAGCTTCTTTAACGCCGTGTGCTAAAGCTACCTCAACCAATCTTACAGAGTTTGAGGAGTTCTCTGCTCCAATAACTAAAATGCAATCACAAAGCTTAGCCATTGATTTAACTGCTACTTGTCTATTAGTGGTTGCATAACATATATCTTCAGAGCTTGGGCCCTTAATATTGGGAAATCTATTTTTTAAAATATCTAAAATATTTTTTGTATCGTCTAAAGATAATGTGGTTTGAGTTGCAAAGGCTAGGTTATCAGGGTTAGAAACTTCTATTGTATTAGCGTCATGCTCAGTTTCTATTAAACTGATACTTTCCTTAGGAACTTGTCCCATCGTACCTATAACTTCTACATGATCTTTATGTCCAATTAGTAAAACATGTCGTCCTCTATTATAATGTCTTATTGTTTCATTATGGACTTTTGTAACAAGTGGACATGTGGCATCTATAGAAATCATTTTTCTATCATTTGCTTCTTTAAAAACTGATTTTGCAACTCCATGAGCAGAAAATATTATTGGTCTATCAACTGGAGCTTCATTAACCTCTTCAACAAAAATAGCTCCGATATTGACCAAAGAATTAACTACATCTTTATTATGAACAATTTCATGACGAACATATACTGGTGCTCCAAATTTCTTAATTGTTTCTTCAACAATTTTAACAGCCCTATCAACACCAGCACAAAAACCTCTAGGGGATGCTAAATATAAATTTATATTTTGTTTCTTCATAGTTAAGTTTTGATGTATTACATTCATTACGTCAATAAAGATTAGTGTCTAATAGATTTTTTTTTGTTTTTTGGAGATATATGTGATGTTTAAGACTTATATAGGAATACTTTTAATTGTTTTAAGTAGCTGTTCTACTTTCAAAAAAGAAGTTGTAAACTGTCCATCAATAACCTCTCCAAAAGGTACTGAAGAAATTATTGTTAATTCACAAAATAACCTACCTGTATATATTGGATTTAGGGGAATAGAGCTAACTTGTGTTAAAAATGGATCATATATTGATATGGAAGCAGTTGTTAATATTAGATCAATAAGAAATAATATTAATGAAGATGATTACGCCCCAATTAAGATTTCGTTAGTTTCCATTAATGATAGTAATGAAGAGTATGATCGTGACGACTTTAAATATTCACAATTTTTATTAAATGGCAAAAGAATAATTGATAGGATTACCAAAATGAATGTCGAGGTGCCTAATAAAGGAAAAGTATTAATAGGTATCAAATAGTATTAATTTATAAATTTTGATTTAAACTCTTTTGATGCTTGTGATACTAAGCTATGATAATCATCTTTTTTTAAATTTGTCTTGATATAAAATTCAGCTGATTTAATTGCAATAGTTGAACTTATTTTTTTTATATCTTTAATAGCATCGTCCTCTAAGGCTTTAATCTTTTGTTTAGCTTGTTCTTCTCTTCTTTTTACCATTTCAAGTGATTTAATATCAGCTTCTTTTTTAATATTTTTTGCAGTTTCAGTTGCATCTTTTATAATTTTTTCAAATTCTTCAGTGCTATTTTGTTGAATTTGTGATGCTTGCCTAAGTTTTTCCATAGCTTCTTCTTTGAGAGCTCTGGCTTCATTTAGTTCATCTTGTATTAAGTTAGACCTATTGTCTAAAATTGTTATTATTGCTTTACTAGCTTTTTTCCAAACTAAAGCAATAAAAAGAATAAAAGCGATTGCTACCCAAGCTGTTTCATCAAGGAACATTATTGTTTCTCCAGTAATATTTGTCCAGATACAGTTTGAATAGTTTTTCTAATATCGGCTTTTTTAGTTTTGATAGATGTCAGTTTTTGTATTACGTCTTCAGTAATATCTTCTGTTTGAGTTAATATTTCATCTATAACATTTTCTTTTGACTTAATAATATTTTTTTCAGCATTAATTATTTTGAGATTTAACTTTTTTGAAATATCAGTTTCAGTATTAACTAACATAACTTTAGTTTCTAAAAGAGCTTGTTTTATTAAAGCTGCAGATTTAGATTTTATCCTAATTTGATTAGTTGATATTTCCTTATTTACATCTTCAGCTTCTTGATTGGATGCTTTAGCTTTTATAAGATCATTTTGTATATTTGTTTCTCTTAAATTTAATATAGATTTTATTCTCGGTGTGACTATAAATGCCATTAAAACATAGCCAATAATTAAAGATATTATCGACCAAAATATTAACGACGGATAAGTGTTTAGATCTAATTGAGGTAATCCAGCTTTTGATTCGGAAGCAAAAGCAATTTCACTATTAGTTACAACTAATAGAACTAATATAAATTTTGTAAATTTTGTCATTTTTAGTCTTCTTATATTAAATACTACCTGTAGATAATTATACTACAGGTAGTATTTTTAAATTAAGTTATATTAGAATGTAAAAAGTAGTAGCAATGCTATAACTAGAGCAAATAACGCTACCGCTTCAGTTAAAGCAAAACCAAGAATGGCTATTCCAAAAACTTCATTCTTGGCTGCAGGGTTTCTACCAACTGCAGTAACTAGTGATGCAAATATGTTTCCGATACCAACACCTACTCCTGCTAAAGCTATAACAGCTAGCCCGGCACCTATTAATTTTGCTGCGTCCATTTCCATATTATTTTCCTTTCAGTTGATTAATATTAAGTGTTTATTTATTAAATTAGTGAAGGTGTAATGCATCATGTAAATACATACACGTTAGAATGCTAAAAACATAGGCTTGCAATGCTGCTACTAAAAATTCTAGCCCTGTTAAACCTATAACAGCCATAAGAGGTAGGATAGCGCCTATTTTTAATAACCCACCAGCTGATCCCATCATGATAATTAGACCTGCAAAAACTTTCATCATTGTATGACCGGCAAGCATATTTGCAAAAAGTCTAACAGAAAGGCTAATTGGTCTTATAAAGTATGAGATGATTTCAATTGGGATAAGAAGTGGTGCTAAAAAAATAGGGACCCCAGATGGGAAAAAATATGTAAAAAACTTAAAACCATGTTTGATTAGTGCAATTATAGTAACTCCTACAAAAATGATGGCCGCAAGAGTAAATGTTACTGCAATTTGGGAAGTAAACGTATAACTATAAGGTATCATTCCTAGAAGATTACCAAATAGAATAAACATGAACAAAGAGAAAATAAATGGAAAATAAGCTTGGCTTCCTTTTCCAGCATTCTCTTTAACCATATTAGCAACAAACTCATAACTCATTTCAACAAATGATTGAAACCTATTAGGTACCAAGGATTGTTTTCTTGATCCTAGATAAAACAAGGCAGCAGAACCTACTACAGAAACAATCATGAATAAAGAAGCGTTAGTAAAAGATAGATCAAATCCTAACAAATCAATGGAATAGAGTGTCTTAATCGTAAATTGTTCAACTGGTGAGTTCATTTTTCAAATTCTATATTAGTTAAAGTATCCAATTTTAAGTCCTTTGCCTGTTATTATTCGCCATAAATTAAGAATGCCAGCTGCCCCACCAAGTAAAAAGAAAATAATTAAGAACAAGGGGGAAGTATTTAACCAGTTATCAATTAACCAACCTAAACTGGTACCAATTAATAAACCTGCTAATAACTCTGTTGCAACCCTTGAAAAAGTATTAACTAATGAGACGTTTAAATTTTCATAATTTTTAGTTTTATTATCCTTCTTATCTATTGCACTTTCAATTCTTTTAGACAAATTATTATCTTTTTTAATTGAACCCACATCTGACTTTCAAATACATGTTACAAGCGTGCTTAAACTATTTTGAGATAGTGTAGAAGTCAAGAGTTTACTAAAAAAAATAAATAAAAAATTAAGCAATATTTCTTATTCGGCTTGCCTGTTCTAAATCTACAGAAACTAGCTTACTAATTCCTTTTTGTTCCATAGTAATACCGAATAATCTATCCATTTTAGCCATTGTTAGCCTGTGATGAGTAATAACCATAAAGTAAGTACTAGTTTCATATGAAATCTTATTCAATAACTCACAAAACCTTCCTACGTTTGTATCATCTAATGATGCATCTACTTCATCTAAAATACAAATTGGCGAGGGATTACATAAAAAAACAGAAAATATTAGAGATATAGCAGTTAAAGCTTGTTCTCCTCCAGAAAGTAGAGATAAAAGTTGCATTTTTTTACCTGGAGGACTTGCTAAAACTTCTAAACCTGCTTGAAGAGGATCTTCATTACCCACTAACTTAAGTTCTGCACTACCACCTCCAAAAAGTTCTTCAAATAGCTTTTTAAAATTTTTATTAACTAATTCAAAACTCTTTTCTAACCTTTCTCTACCTTCTTTATTAAGTTCAAATATACCGTTTCTTAATTTTTTAATGGCTTCTTCTAAATCTAGTCTATCTTTGATCATTAATTCAATTTTGTTGTTCATTTCGTTCATTTCTTCTTCAGCTCTAAGATTAACTGTGCCTAAAGATTCTCTTTCTCTAATAAGCCTTTCAACAGTTTTTTCTAATATATCTATAGAGGTATTTAATTCTTCATTTTCTTTAAGTCCTGTTAACGCAAATAATTGATCAGTTTGTATTCTTAATCTTTCAAAAACTCTCTCTTGAAGATTTGAAATTTTTGTATTAGATAAATCTAGTAATGCTTGTTTTCTAATCATGTTTTCTCGAAACAAAGAGAGTGCTTTTCCAGCATCTTTTTCTAATTTTTCTGCTTGGTTTAAGCTTGTCTCACTTGTAACTAATTGGTCTGCAGCTTTATCTCTATTAAGAACAGCTTCCTCTATTTTATCAATTATCTCCTTTTCTTTTCTTATAAAAACATTAGGCAAAGTAGATAATCTTTCTTTTTCTTTTATTGAAGAAATAAGTCTTTCTTTTAACAACTTCAATCTTTGCAAAGCTTCTTGGTTTCTTTTATTCCAACTCTCTTGTTGATTATTAATTTGAGCAATATTTCTTAATTGAAAATTTTCTTGATTCTTTATTTGCTGTTCTTGAGCCATAGCTTCAGTCAAATCACTTCTACACTGAATAGCGTTGTTTCGAATAGTGAGTTCATCAGCAAGTAATATTGGAAGATTAATTATATTAGTTTTTTGTTTTTCAAGTTCTACTAACTCTTTTTTATTAATAATTTCTGAACTTTTAAGTTCTTGTACCAATATCATAGAAGATGTTAATTTTGCTTCAATTTTGGAGTTTTCTAGTTCTAATTTACTAAAATTAGCAATCAACTCATTTAATTCATTCTCTGATTTTACAATATCATTTTTTAAATTTTTAATACTAAAAGAGCTTTGAGATAATTTATTATCTATTAATGAAACCTTTTCTTCTTGAACAGGGAGTTTAATTTTTAAATTTTTTAATTTTGCAATTTGTTGCAATCTTTCTGAATAACTATTTTTTACACCTTTGGGTTGAACAAAGCCATCCCACCTCCAAAGTCCACCTTCAGCTGTTGTCAGGGCTTGTCCGTAGCTTAATTTTTTTTGAAGCCTATAAGCAACTTCTTCACTTTCTACTATACCCACTCCTTGTAAAGCTATCTCTAATAACGAAGAATTTTTAATTTTATTTATTAAAGGTGAGGCTTCTTGTGGTAATGGAAGAGAAACTTTTGTGTCAAATCCATCTCTCCAATATGTAGTGTTGCTTATTATCTCGTCATCTGGATAAATTGGTGCTAATAATGTTTCTCCTAGTACTGAACCTATGGCATCTTCAAATTTTTCAACAAAGTTTATACTTTTTTCTAATGTATTTTTATTTAAAGTATCTCCACCTAATAGAGACGATAAAGTATTAATCTCAGCGTTAATTTGATTTAAATTATTTAACTCTATATTCTTAGAGGCAATAAGAGTGCTTTCTGAAGTTTCTAATTTATCTAATTCTTGTTTAAAAGACTCAATGTTTTTTTTATTTTCAGAGACTGACTTTGTAATATCTTTTGCTTTGTTTTGATTTAGTTTTAAATTTTTTTCATCGTCTTCTTGTTTAAAACTGATGATTTGTGAATAAGTATTTTGTATTTTTTCTTTTAAATTTTGAATTTTTTTCTCTAGTTCAGATACATCAGATTTTATTGTTAATATTTCTGAAGTTATTGATGCTAATCTTAGATCAGCTTGATCTGATTTATCTCTTAGTTCTTTTATAATTTTAGTTGATTGAAGTATTTTATCTGAAAAGCTTTTACTATCACGCTCTAATTTATCCTTCTCAATAGATAATTTTTTTAATGATGTTTGAGCATCCTCCTGAATTACTGTTTCTCTATGAATATCAATTTCAAGTTCTTCAACTTGATTGGTAACATTTTTTAAACCAATTCTAGTAGAGTTTTGTTCATCTTCTAATCTAATTTTTGTTATGTTTAGAGATTGTAAAATTGCACTTTTATCCGCCTCAGAATTTCTTAAAGATGGAATTTGATCAAGAAAAATCAATTTGTTTTTCGTATTTTCTTTAACTTCTAAAGATGCCTGCTCAACGTTTTGTGAAATTACATTCAACTCTTTTTTTAAACTCTCATATTCTTCTCTTGCTTCCTCGAGTAATTTAAAAAATAATGTTGCTTCTCCTTTTCTTAATCTATCACCTATTGATCGATATCGAGCAGCTTGTCTTCCTTGTTTTTCTAAATCAATCAGCTGATTCTTTAAAGTTTTTTCTATATCAAATAATCTCTCCAAATTGTCACTTGCTGAGTTTAATTTTAATTCAGCTTCATGTCTTCTGCTATGTAAGCCCTTTATATTTGCAGCTTCTTCTAAAATCATTCTTCGATTTTCTGGGCTTGCATCAATAATTTGAGCTATTCTGCCTTGTCCCACTATTCCAGAAGATCTGGCGCCAGTTCCGCTATCTGCAAATATTAACTGAACATCTCTAGCTCTTACAACTTTCCCATTAACTCTGTAAATAGAGCCTTTATCTCTCTCAATTTTTCTTGAAATTTCTATTTCACTTAAATGATTGAAAGCCGAAGGAAGTTTCTTTTCTGTGTTATCTAATTTTAATAATACTTCTGCAAAATTTCTTGGTGGTCTTGTGTCTGTGCCTGCAAAAATAATATCGTCCATACCATCTCCACGCATTTGACGAGCTGAATTTTCACCCATAACCCATTTAATAGCTTCAATAACATTAGACTTACCACAACCATTAGGCCCAACTATTCCTGTTAATCCGTGCGTTAATTCTATCTGTGTAGGTTCTAAAAAAGACTTAAACCCGGAAATTCTAACGGATTGAAACTTCAATTTTTTATACCTTTATTAAAATTATGAATTTTGTGATTTTACAAAAGTTAAAAGTTTTGTTTCAAACTCTTTAAAGGAAACAGCTCCAGAAATTTTATGTTCATTATTTATAATAAAAGTAGGAGTTGATTCTATATTAAACTGTTTTGATTCTTTTTCCATTCTGTTAACAATTTTCTTCATTAATGGAATATTTTCCATAATTTTATTAAATTGTGAAGATGAAATTCCAAAAAGCTTTGAAATTGATAATAATTCTTCAATAGGTTTATTAGAATATGCCCACTGTTTTTGTCTTTTTAATAAAACATCTATTGCATCTATATAACTATCATTAGGTAGTGTTCTTGCTAATGTCGCAGCTATAACTGCCAATCTATCTAATGGATAATCTACAAATTCCATTTCAATTTTACCTTGGTCGATGTATTTTTGCTTAAGTTTAGGAAGGGTTGATTTATGGAAAGTTGCACAATGGCCACAAGTCAAAGAAAAATATTCTTTTATTTTAATTGGAGCATTTTTATCACCAATAAAATGCCTTCGCATCTGATCTTTTAAATCATTAGATTTATCTGCAATTCCAATAGTAGGAAAAATACTGAATCCAACAAAGCTAACTATAGCTTGTCTTCTGTTAATAAAAATACTGTTTTTCAAATCTTTATCTCATTTAATATTAATTTTACTTATTATAAAATATATACATTATTTTTTAATAATTAAATATAGCATTTATGCTAGAAAAATTATTTATTTCTAATTCTAGACAATTCAAATTTTTCCATAGCTAACTTAATTTCTCCTTCAGGTAATATATTAGAGATTAAATTATTATTTTCTCCAACAAAGATATGTTTTAATTGCAATTCATTTTCTGGGGATAAATATCCAAGATCTGTTTGTACAATCTTAATTTTAGTAATTGCATTAAAGCCATATTTTGCATTAATTTGATTTAATAAAAATGGAACTGCAAGTTGTATTTCTGGGCCAAATCCATTTTGAACCTTAATAATGATAGATCCTTCGGGTTTTTTATTTTTGTTTAAAATAATTTTTTTAGGTAATGTAACTTCTGAGTACTGGCCAGCAATATCTTTCCAATTTAAAAAAATTTGACTTTGAATAGCACCCAGACGACTAATGTTTTTTTCAACAATCTTTTCGGTAAATTTAAATAATGGTTTCATAATAAAAGATAAATAAAATTATTAGTTAGAGTAATTAATCTAATTTAATTTATACATAAACACATGAAAAGTAAAATTGAAGATAATGATTTAAAAATTTCTGAAGAATTACTTAATTGGTATGATGCCAATAAAAGAGTATTGCCATGGAGAGCATCTTCTTATAAATTTTCAAATCCCTACCACGTTTTATTATCAGAGATAATGTTGCAACAAACATTAGTGGCTACAGTTATTCCTTATTTTTTAAATTTTATTAAAAAATGGCCTACAATTAAACATCTGGCTAGCGCAGATTTTAACTCTATTACTTCTGCATGGGCTGGCTTAGGTTATTACAGGAGAGCTAAAAATCTTCATGAGACTGCAAAGATAATTTCTTCTGAATATAATGGAAACATACCCAATGACATGCAAAAATTATTAGCTTTGCCCGGTATAGGTAATTATACAGCTTCGGCTATAACGGCTATAGCATTTAATTCTAATGCTAATGTTGTAGATGGTAATATAGAGAGAATTTTTTCTAGGTTGTATAGAATTGAAACACCTTTAGAAACTTCTAAAAATTTTATAAAAAATATTTCATCAAAACATATTCCTCATACAAGAAATGGAGATTATGCTCAAGCTCTTATGGATTTAGGTGCTACAATATGTATTTCCAAGACACCAAGATGTACAAAATGTCCAATAATTTTTGCTTGTGATGTTGGAGCAAAAGATGAAGCAACACATTATCCAAAAAGATTGCTTAAAAAAATAAAAAATACTAGATACGGTTTATTTTTTTGTTTGCTTGATAATCAAGGCGACCTTTTATTTACAACTAACGACAATAGAGGATTACTTGCCAATATGGACGTTATTCCTTCCAAAGGTTGGAATGGAAATGAAGGAATGATGATTAGTCCTCCTTCTTTGGTAACAAAAGAATTATCTTTGTTTAATCTTGAATGGGAAATATTACCTAATAAGATTACACATATTTTTAGTCATTTTAGTTTAGATTGTACTATTGCATATTGTTTTATTAAAAATAAAAAAGATCTTCAATTAAAATCTCCTTATAGATTTGTCAATAAATTAGATTTTAAAAAACTTGGATTACCTAGTTTGATGAAGAAAATTATTAATTTAATCAATAAGAGTAAATTAGATAAATGCTAATGTTTAAAGTGTCTAACGCCAGTAAATATCATTGAAATATTTCTTTCATCTGCTGCTGCAATTACTTCTTTATCTTTGATAGATCCGCCTGGTTGAATTACTGCTGTAACACCTGCATCAGCAGCAGAAATTAATCCATCTGGGAAAGGAAAAAAAGCATCACTAGCTACAACGCTGCCGACAGTTAGAGGTTTATCTAATTTTGCTATTTCAGCAGAAGCAAGTGCTTTATTTGTAGCTATATTTGTAGAATCAATTCTACTCATTTGCCCGGCACCAATTCCAGTCGTTTGGAGATTTTTTGCATAAATTATTGCATTTGACTTAGTATGTTTAGCAACCTTCCAAGCAAAAAGTAAATCGTTTATTTCTTTAGGATTTGGAATTTTTTTAGTAACAAAATTTAATTCACCTTTTTTTAAAATATGATTATCTTTAGTTTGAACCAACATTCCTCCAGCAATAGATTTAATAAATAACCCATCTTCGCTTGGTTTAGGCATGGTTTTTGTTGATAATAATCTCAAATTTGGTTTAGATCCTAAAATAATAATTGATTCATTAGTGAAAGATGGAGCTATAATAACTTCCAAAAAAAGTGATTTCAATTTATGAGCAAGCTGAGCATCTAATTCTCTATTAAGAGCAACTATTCCTCCAAAAGCACTAACTGTGTCAGTTTGCAAAGCTTTTTCCCAAGCTATGTTAATATCAGCATTTTCTGCAACTCCACACGGGTTTGCATGCTTTATAATAGCGACTGCTGGATTTTCAAATTCACAAATTAGTTCAAAAGCGGCATCTGTATCATTTATATTATTATATGATAGTTCTTTTCCTTGTAATTGTTTAGCGTTGGCTGCACCAATTCTATCATTTGTTTTATAAAAAGCACCCTTTTGATGAGGATTTTCTCCATATCTCATATGTAAAGATTTTTCTAAGTTAATCGAGAATTTTTCAGGAAGATCGTTTAATTCATCATAATCTTTTTGGAACCAATCAGCAATAGCCTTGTCATAATCACTAGTTAACTTGAAAGCTTTTCCAGCAAGTGTTTTTCTAAAGTTATAAGTTGTAGACTTATTCTGTTGAATTTGTTTGATTAATTCAGGATAATCATTAGGGTCGGTGATAACAGTTACAAACTCATGATTTTTAGCGCCAGCTCTAATCATTGCTGGGCCTCCAATATCAATATTTTCAATAATATCGAATTCTGAATTAGTCTTTGCCACAGTTTCTTTAAATTTATATAAATTGATTATTATCAAATCAATTTCGTTAATGTTATGTTTTTCCATCTCTTGCTGATGACTTGCATCATTTCTTCTGTTGAGAATACCTCCATGAATTTTAGGATGTAATGTTTTTACACGTCCATTTAAAATTTCAGGAAAAAGGGTTTCTTCTGAAACGTCTTTTACGGGGATTAATTTTTCTTTAAGTAGCTTAGCTGTTCCACCTGTTGAAATTATTTCAATCCCTTGTTTGACTAGTTCTTTAGCTAATTTATCAATGTCATTTTTATCTGTGACAGATATTAAAGCTCTGTTTATTCTTATTTCTTCATTAAAAATCTTAGTATTATTATGTTTCACTAGCTATTACCATTTTATATAATCATTTGAATTGAATTAAGGACTAAATGCTTTTGACACTTCAAGTCAATAAAATTCTATTTTTGTAACTCAAATGCCCAATTACAGCTTTCAATTTTATTTGATCTGATATTATCAAGTTTTATTTTGATAATTATTTGCTTGCACGCAATTTGATTAGATGGAAAAAACATGATGGAGTTTTGTATATTTATATTTTTATTATTTGCAATCATCTTCCAAATAAAACCTTTTTTATGTTTTAACAAAACTGATCCATCTCTTACTTTAACTGCATCAATATCTGGATGAAGATGAAATCTGATATCAGCATTTTTAGGAATTGAACCAAGGTTTTTAATATTTAAAATTTCGTCCTTTCCTCTTAATTCATTCTTATTTTGTGAAAGATAAATTTGACGTCTATGAGTAACTCCATATATTAACTCGTAACCAGAATGTGAAATATCAATTAAACTGCCCTTTTTAGTCTTTCCATACTCCAAGCTCAATATTTTGGTTTTTCTATTCCCCGAAAGATCTATATTATTTCTATCGTCAATACTCAATGTAGAATGAGCTGCCGATGATGCTAATGAACTTAAAGCATTTTGTGAATTTGGTTTTACAAGGTCACCTAAATTAGAAATTATTTTTTGTTTTTGAAAATAAAACTCAAAACTAAATAAACTAGCTTTGCTTTTTCTTATTAAATTTTCTTTTATCCCCACATCTATAAATACAACTGATTCCTGATTAGATAATCTACAAAAACCAGTCTGTTTAGCCATGCTAAAAATTTTATTTTTATAACCAATTCTGTCTAATGTCTGCTTAATTAAATCTTTGGAAACTAATGATCCGCCATTAAACCAAGCAAAATTACCGTTAGGCATTTGAAAACTTCTACAAAATTCTCCCATTTTAAGAGTTTTCTTATGTAAAGTTTCAGCATCAATTTTTTTTAAAATAGCTATTACTGATCTTATTTCTACTAAATGTCTTAATAATTCTATTTGCAGTACAGGGCTCCTTGATACATGCCCCCCATCTTCATTAATTAAGTAAAGTAATGCTTCATCGATTAATGATATTAAGTTATTTATGCTCTCTACATCTTCATACAAAATTGATTGACCTATAATAATACCCTTGATTAGTATTATTTTTTCAAGATTGTCATTGGCTTCTTTAAGCTTAAGTTCTAAATACTTTGTTTGGAATGCTATTGATTGAAGAAGCTTGCTCTGAAAACTACTTTCTCCACTTTCTGCAAACCATGAATAGCTAAAACACCATAAAGTAACTCTAGATGCCATAACTTTAGAGTTGAATTCACTCGAAAGTAAGCCATGTTTTTTTTCAATCCAATTAATTACTAACGACCTTGCAATAGCTCTAGAATTTATTGATCCTTCTGATCTCAAATCACGTAGGAATAGAAACTTATTAAAATTAACTATTTTATCAGGTCCTAATTTTCCATCTATTATTTTTTTTCCATTTT
Source organism: uncultured Rhodobacterales bacterium (assembly GCA_964519035.1). Classification (GTDB taxonomy): domain Bacteria; phylum Pseudomonadota; class Alphaproteobacteria; order Puniceispirillales; family Marisalimonadaceae; genus CAJJBL01. The sequence goes on from CAZFKZ010000007.1 coordinate 34,417, forward strand.
CAATATTGCCTTGCCAAGTATCAGTTATTCTTCTTGTAGAAGAATTTACTTTTGGAACTTTAAGTTTCTGTTTAAGAAAATAATTATTAGTTATCAGGTTTAGAATTGTAAGCATTTACTTATCCATTCATTTTAACTAATGAAATAAAAAAACCATCTGATCCACCTTCAACTTTATTTGAATTAAAACCGAGTTTATGTGGCAGTATCCTTAGGAAACCCTCTTCAGTAATACAGTTGCTTATCATTGGATATTCATCTGAATAAAAAGGTACGATAGAAAAACTAGGTTGTTTTTTTAAGAATTTTTCAATTCTTCTTTCACCTTCTATTTTTTGAAGTGAACAAGTGATGTACATAATAATTCCACCTGGTTGTAATATTTTTGCTGCATTACTTAAAATATTATCTTGAATCTCTAATAAATCATCAAGGTTTTTGGGTGATTGTTTAATAAAAATATCTGAATTTCTTCTTATTGTTCCAGATGCTGAGCAAGGTGCATCTATTAAAATAACATCTGGGTTAAAATCGGGTTTAAAGTTCTCAGCATTTTCAATAAATATCTTAGGTTTAAATTTAAGTCTTTTCATATTATCATTGAATTTCTTTGATCTGATAAGACTTTTTTCGACACAAACTACATCTAAACTATTATCTAAAAGCTGAGCCGCCTTTCCACCAGGAGCTGAACAAAGATCTAGTATCTTTAAAGAATTAGGCTCTCTATTAGTAAAGTGCTTAGATATTTTTGTTATTAACAAATTACAAGGAATTTGAGAAGCGATGTCTTGTATCCACCATACACCATCTGAATATCTTGCTAAACCTTCAATAGGTCCATCAAACTGACGTCTTAAAACGTTTGGAAAAATTTCTTCTGCATTTAAATCTGAAATTAACTTTTCTTTTTCTTCAGCATTAATTTTCTTAGAAAGCACGATATCTAATGTTGGAGTTTTCATAGCCAAACTAGATATTTCATCTACATTTTCTTTACCATACAACTTTAGCCAACTATTAAATAGCCATTCAGGTAAATTAAAACTGTCACTCGGTATCAAATTAGACCATTCTGATTCACTTCTTAGCATATTTCTCAAAATTGCATTTACAAGTTTACCTTGTTTTTCACCACCGTATTTTTTAGCGTGATCCACTGCACTATTTAAAACCGCATGTGGAGCTATTTTAAGCCAAACTAGTTGAACGCTTGCTAATGTTAATATACTATTAAGATATCTATTCCTACTCTTGATGCCTAAGTTTGAAAAATGATTGAATAATTTCGTTGCTTGTTTATGTCTTCGCATTGAGGTGTTAACAATGAGATACACAAACCCTTTGTCACGCTTTTCTAATTTATTAAAATCAATCGAGTTATTTATTATTTCATCAAGTTTTTGCTCTTGATAAAAAATAAGCATCCATATCTCTAATGATATTAATCTAGTATCCTTATTTTTTTTTGAATTTGTATTAGTTGTTCTAGGAATTTGCAAAAAATAGTTCCTTGTTTAAGTCAAAAATTTCCATATTATGGTTTTATAATTTATTTATAAAGTGAGAGTATACACAAATGAAAGACGAAGATTTAAAAATTAATAAAAATATGAAAAAGAATAAAATAAATAAAAATAAGATAACGTCTTCAGTTTCTTCCAAATTAGTTGATGAAAAACCTTTTGAAGAAGGTGGCCCTAAGGGACCTGAGCCAACTAGGTACGGAGATTGGGAAAAAGGAGGAAGATGTTCTGATTTCTAATCTTTATAAAAGCATTGTAAAAGTTATATAAATGAATGAATTAAAAGCTGAAATTATTATTAATGCTGGTATCAGAATTGCTCAACAAAATTTAGCCAATGCATATATTTTAAAGAGAGGTGATAGTGATGCTGGAACAATTTTTGTAAAGGTAGATACTTTAAACGGATTTTCTAAATTATTTTACAGAAACCTAAGTTATAATTTTAAGTTGGACAAAGATTTTATAGAGTTTGTTGATCTTTTCCCTAACCAAGACACTGAGACAGTCACTGTTGATTCTAGAATTAGTAAAGAAATTAAAATGGATAGGGATTGTTGGGTAGTAGAAGTTGAAGATAAAAAAGGTATTAACCCTTTTTATAAATTAAACTGTTAATACTTCTATAGCTTCGTCTCTGGTGTATAAATTTAAATATTCAGCTTTTAACTTAAGGATAGAGTTAATATTTTTAAGCATAGGTGTTGGTATGTTTAACTTTATCCCTATTTCAATTATTGCGCTCATAATAGGATCAATTTCAAGTGGCCTTTTCATTTCAATATCTTGTCTAGTAGACGGTTTATGCCCAACAATTGATGCGGCGCCATTAATCCTGTCTTCAATTGATACTCTGAATTTAATACCTAAGGCTTCTCCAACATTTTGACATTCTTGCATTAATTCTCTTACTAAACGTCTTGATCCCGGATCATTGCCAATTAGATCTAAACTGGCTCCAGTAATGGCGCTTATGGGATTAAACGAACAATTACCCCAAAGTTTTATCCAAATTTCGTCTCTGATGTATTTTTTTTGAGGTGCTTTCAAACCTCCAGCAATCATAAGATTGGATAATATTTTTAATCTTTCAGAATTAATACCATCAGGTTCACCAAGGCTTATTCTATTACCTTCAATGTGTCTAATCACCCCTGGTGATGCAATTTCACAAGCTGGGTAAACAACGCATCCTAGTGCACGCTTTGGATCTATAGTATTCCATATCAAGCCTTTTGGATCAACGGTTTCTATATGGTTGTTGTCTAGGTTTGTTCCTGAGTTAGCTTTGTAGAAATACCACCATGGCAAACCATTTACAGCTGACAATACAACAGTTTTGTCATTCATTAATGGTTTTAAAGAAGTTGCTATATTTTGAATAGCGTGTGCTTTTACTCCAAGAATTATATAATCTTGAGTGTCTAAATCTTTTGGATTTTCAGTAACCTTTAAATTAAAATTCTCTGATTTTCCATTAGAGATTAATGTCACCCCATTTTTGTTAATAGCCTCTTTATGAGGTCCCCTAGCTATTAAGGATACGTTTGCACCTGCATTACTTAGGCAACATCCAATATAGCCTCCAATTGCTCCAGCGCCGTAAACACAGATATTTACCATTGATATTTCCTATTCTAAACCTAATTTCTTAGCTAAACCTATTCTTTGAAGTTTACCAGTTGCACCTTTTGGTATTTCATCTAAGAAACATATATATTTAGGAATCTTAAAATCAGCTAATTTTTCTTTGGCATATATTTTTATATCTTCTTCTGTACATTTTACGTCGCTTTTAAGTACCACGGCAGCACCAATTGCTTCACCTAAAAGTTTATCCTTAACTCCAAATGTGATTGCTTGTTCAATTGCTTCATGTTCCATTAAAATATTATCAACTTCTAATGGTGATATTTTTTCCCCACCACGATTAATAATTTCTTTTAATCGTCCAGAAATTTTAAGGTAACCGTCTTTGTCAAAAAAACCTTGGTCACCTGTTCTAAACCAACCATTCGTAAATGATGATTTATTAGCTTCATCATTATTTTCATAACCTTTAGTAACATTTTCACCACGAATACAAACTTCACCTTCAAGACTATTTTTTAAAACATTTCCTTCACTATCCATTATACAAACCTCAGGTCCAGCTGCTTTGCCAACAAAGCCAGCCTTCTGAACCATAGGAGGCAAGGGGTTTGAAGTCATTTGGTGTGTTGCTTCAGTCATGCCGTAAGCCTCTATAACTGGTACTTTAAACACATCTTTGAGCTTATCAAAAACTGCTGGTGGCAGAGAAGCAGATGAAGATCTAATAAACCTTAAATTTAAATCTTCTGCAAAGTTTGAATTTCTCTCTGCTCTCATTAAAATGGCTTGATGCATTGTAGGAACACCAGAATACCAAGTTATTTTTTCTGACTTTGCTTTATCTAAAAATTTCAAAGCATTAAAACCATTACTAGCATATATAGATGCACCTTTGCTCATTGAAGCACTTAATATAGCTATTAATCCATGTATATGAAATAAAGGCATGATGTTGAAACAATGGTCATTCGAGGTTAACTTAAGCGTTTCTGAAATATTCATAGCAGAAGTAAAAACGTTTTTATTAGTTAGAGGTACTACTTTAGGTCTAGAAGTGGTTCCACTAGTATGTAGAACCAAAGCTTCATCTTCTTCACTAGAAAAATTAAAATGTGAAGTTTTATTATAGAGGTTAAAAATTCCATTAGGAGCATTATCAATTTTTTTTATTTCACAAACTTCAATATTTAGTTTTTTTGCAGCTTCAACAACAGGATTGGAACTTCCTTTTTCTACAATTACAATTTTAGGTTTTAGATCATCTAAATAAAACTCAAATTCCTTAAGTTTATAATTAGAGTTTAACGGAGCTGCTGACATATAGCTGGAAATAGCAAGAAAAGCTGTTGCCATTTCGGGCCCATTTGGAAGAACTAATGCTACTCTATCTTGATTAGATAATCCTTTGGAAGATAATTGACCAGAAATACTATGTATATGTTGCTTTAAGTCCAAAAACGTAATTGATTTACTATTATCTGAAGTTATAGCAATATCTGCATCTTTATTTTCATTAATTAAAGTTCTTATTGTTTTTTCCATTATTAAATTTATTCCTTTATAACGAATACTTGATTATAAAAATTTCCTTGCTGATGGACTTAAGTCTTTATCTTCTTGGTTAAGCTCTATTTTTGAGGCTAATTTTTTACCAAGTTCAATACCCCATTGATCAAAGCTATTTATATTCCATATAAATCCGCATGAGATAGCTATATTTTCATACAGTGAAAGTAGCATGCCAATTGAATAAGGGTTTGATTCTTTCCAGCTTATTAACGTAGACGGTATTCCACCAGAAAAATTTTTGTTTTTATCAATAAGGTTTGGGCACCCTATAGCTAATGATTCAGCCTGTGCAATTGCGTTTATAACAAGGTGTTTATGGCTTATGTTGTAATTATTAATTACTTTAGTATCAATTGGATTGCGTGGTATTAATAGATCAATTGGATGTGTTTCCATACCTTGATGCAAAAATTGAAAAAAACTGTGTTGAGCATTTGTTCCAACTTCTCCCCAAATAAGTGGACTAGCTGGCATTAATAGTTCTTCTCCGTCAATATCAGTCCCTTTACCATTACTTTCCATCTCTAACTGTTGCACCCATGATGGAAGTTTTGATAGTCTATTATCATATGGAATAATACAATGACTTGGACGATTTAAGAAATTACGATTGAATATTCTAATCAAAGCCATAATTATTGGAATATTATTCTCAATATCTTCGTTAATAAAATGTTTGTCCATTTCATAAGCGCCATTTAAAAAATCTTTAAAATGTTTTTCACCAACACTTAATATTATTGGAAGTCCTACTGAAGACCAAAGAGAAAACCTTCCACCAACATCTTCAGAAAAATGAAAAATATTATCATTTATGATCCCCCATTTTAAGGCCTTATCTTTACTTGCAGTTACAGCAACTATTTTATCTTCAATATTTTGACCAGAATTTAAAAGCCATTCCTTAGCTATATTAGCATTGTTAATAGTATCAAAAGTAGAAAAGCTTTTAGAAGTTATAATAAATAGAGTTTTTGAAGGGTCACAATTTTCTAAAACATCACTAATATTTGATGGGTCTAGATTAGATATATATGAAATATTAAGATTTGATTTATATGGTTTTAAACAATCAGTAACCATGGATGGCCCCAAATTAGACCCTCCAATACCAATATTAATAATATTTTTAATATTTATATTGTTAATGATTAAATTAGCAAAAGTTACTAATTTTAACCACTCTTCAGACTTATATCTATTTGTATGGCGAAGATTAAAATGGCCAACAGATTTGCTCTCGGATTTATTTATAATCTTACCTGACATCATATCATGAATTTTTTGCTTTATATTACTTTTTCTTGCAAGCTGTATTAAATCATTTTTAATTTCAACATTTAATGGTTGTCTTGTTAAATCAACAATTAAGTCTCCAAGTTGAAACTCAAATCCATCTGCTCTTCCATCTTCAAACATAAGTTTTTTTAAATCACTAAAATCATGAAACTTTAGTTTTTCTAGAATAACTTTTGTAAAAGGGTTATTGGCTAATTGCATTTTATTTCTCTAGAGTATTAATATCTTTAAAATTGACAATAATTTAAGATTATTTATATCATAATGAAATTTTTAAAAAGAAACAATTTCGTTATGATTAATAAAAGCTCGATTATTGCTATTACTTTAATGATATTGAGCTATTTTGGATTTTGCTCAATAAGCTTAGCAAAAAACATTGTATCTAATGGATTAATTATATCTAATTTTTGGATTAAAGAACCAATTAGAAATCAATCTATAACTTCAGGTTATTTAACTATTGAAAATACAAACGAATTTGATGAATATTTAATTAATATTACTTCGAAAATTTCTCAGAAAATAGAAATTCATAAAATGACAATTAAAGATGATATTATGAGAATGAAACCATTGGATGGTGGTTTGAAAATAAAAGCAGGTAGTATTATTAATCTTAGACCAGGCAGTTACCACATAATGTTTATGAAATTAATTAAAAATATAAAAGCAAAGAATAATCATATAATTAGTCTTAATTTTAAAAAATCTGGTGTTGTATCTATTAATATACCTGTTTACAAAAGATTTTTAAAAAAAATATCTAATAAACATAATCAATGATTACTTTTCTTAAAAACAAATAAATTTCTTCATATCAGTCTAAAAAAAGAAAAATAAGCTGTATAAGTTTAAACTAAAAAAAAACATAGAAAATATATTGTAATAAATATTGTTAAAAATAAAATTTATCCTTAATCCTTATCTCCAATATATGAGGAGTTAAATATGATAAATTCAATTAATCCAGAAACTATAGTTTTACATGCAGGTTGGAGATCAGACGATACAACTGGTTCGGTCGCTGTTCCAATTCATCAAACAACAAGTTATCAATTCAAAAACACAGAACAGGCAGCAAATTTATTTTCTCTTTCAGAATTAGGCAATATTTACACGAGAATTATGAATCCAACTAATGATGTTTTAGAAAAAAGAATTGCTGCACTAGAAGGAGGCGTAGCTGCTTTAGCTTTATCTTCAGGTCAAACTGCTTCTGCTTTTGCTATTCAGAATTTAGCTAAAAATGGTGATAATATTGTAAGTTCAACGGATCTATATGGAGGGACATGGAATTTATTTGCAAATACTTTAAAGGATATGGGCATAGAAGTTAGATTTGTAGACCCATCGAACCCTTCCGCATTTGAAGATGCTACAGATGACCGGACAAGAGCTTATTACGGTGAAACGTTGCCTAACCCTAAACTAAAAGTATTTCCTATAACAGAAGTCAGTGAAATTGGAAAAAAATATGGTATTCCTTTAATAGTTGATAACACAGCTGCTCCTATAATTTGCAAGCCTATTGAACATGGTGCTGCAATAGTAGTTTACTCATTGACTAAATATATAGGAGGTCATGGTAATTCTGTTGGTGGAATAATAGTTGATAGCGGAAATTTTGATTGGGAAGGTGCAGGTAAAAACAGACAGCCAGCTTTAAATAACCCAGATAATTCTTATGGAGGTGCTGTTTGGGTTGAAGCAGTAAAACCTTTGGGTCCAATAGCGTATATTATCAAAGCAAGAGTAACTATGTTAAGAGACCTTGGCGGTGCTCTTAGTCCATTTAATGCATTCTTGATTTTGCAAGGACTTGAAACTCTTAGCTTAAGAATGAAAGCTCATTGCGTGAATGCTTCTAAGGTTGCATCTTATTTAGAAAATCATAGTTCAGTATCCAAAGTTATTTATCCTGAACTACAAACTGGCAAAGCTAAATCTTCAGCTGAAAAATATCTGAAGGGTGGTTATGGAGGTTTGGTAGGATTTGAATTAAAAGATGGTATTGCATCTGGGAAGAAGTTTATAGATTCATTAAAATTATTCTATCATGTTGCAAATATTGGAGATTCAAGAAGTTTAGCTATCCATCCTGCAACAACTACTCATTCTCAATTATCCTCTGAAGAGCAGTTGAAAACTGGAGTTTCAGAATCTTATATTCGATTATCTATAGGGATTGAAAACATAGAAGACATTATAAAAGATCTAAAGCAAGCACTAGAACAAACATAATTTATTTTTAAGGTTAAGTTTATAAAACTTTATTTTATATAAATATTGGCTTCTTTAATCAAATATTGTAAATATTACAAAATTCTTTAAATGAAAAGAGAATGAGTTTTGATGTTTGATGAAAGATTTTCAGTTGCTCCAATGATGGACTGGACTGATCAACATTGTAGATATTTTCATAGATTGATATCTCAACAATCAATCTTATATACCGAAATGATTTCCGCAGATGCAATAATATATGGTCCGAGGCACAAATTATTAAGTTTTAACAATGAGGAGTTACCATGTGTTATTCAATTAGGTGGGAACAATCCTCAAAAACTTGCTGATGCTAGTAAATTTGCACAAGATTATGGATACTCAAGTATAAATCTTAATATAGGCTGTCCATCTAATAGGGTTAAAAATGGAGCTTTTGGTGCTTGTCTAATGGAATATCCAAAATTAGTAGCCAGTTGTGTAAATGCAATTAAATATAAGTGTCATTTACCTGTGACAATAAAGTGTCGCATAGGTATAGACGATATGGATGAGATAAAAGGCTTAGATGAATTTGTTGACGAAGTTTCAACATCTGGTGTAGTAAGGTTTGTTGTTCACGCAAGAAAAGCTATATTGAATGGCTTAAGCCCAAAGCAAAATAGAGAAATACCACCATTAAATTATGAGAGAGTTGCGTCTTTAAAAAGAAGAAGACCAGATTTAGAAATTATACTAAATGGTGGTATTGAAACATTAAATCAAGGAAAAGCTCTTATTAACGAACATTATCTTGATGGATTTATGATCGGAAGGGAAGCTTATAAAAACCCTTACATTTTATCATCTGTAGACCAAGAAATATTTGAAAAAAAAACAATTATAAAAACCCGATATCAAATTGTAATAGAAATGGCTAATTATATAGATAAGTGTATAAAAAAAGATGAAACTCGTATACCTGCTATTACTCGTCATATGCTGGGTTTATACAATGGTCTCCCAGGTGCTAAAGAATGGAGACGTACTTTAAGTGAAGATATTAGGTCAGCAAATAATAGTGATATATTAAAATTTGCTACAGATAAAATTGAAGAAGTTATACAAAGTAAAAATGTAGCTTAATTTAGGAGATTATAAGTGACTGCAGTAAATAAAAATGAAAGTTATAGATCCATTTTAGAAATGGGACCTTTGTTACTTTTTTTTGGTGTTAACTATTTTTATGGAATTATGGCTGGTACAACAGTTCTAGTCGTTAGTACTTTAATATCACTTGCACTATCTTGGTACTGGTTCAAAAACATCCCTATGATGGCTGCTGCAGGTTGTGTTGCAGTTGTTTTCTTTGGCGGACTAACAATTTTTTTTGATGATGATTTTTTTATTAAAATCAAACCAACAGTTGTATCTATTATTATTGCAGGTGTTCTTGCAGTTGGCAAAATTCTAGGAAAAAATCCATTAGCAGCTGTTATGAAATCTGCAGTAAATCTTAATGAAGAGGGATGGAATAAGTTGACATGGCTTTGGGTTGGGATGTTTGTAGTAATGGCTATCGCTAACGAGATTGCTTGGAGAAATTTAACTACGGACGAGTGGGTTTCATTTAAAGCTTTTGGAATACCAGTATTATCTTTATGCTTTGGTTTGCTTTCGTTACCAATAATGCAGAAACATCAGATTAAAAAAGATTAAACTACTTTTTAATTTCATTTAGTTTTTTTAAAATTTCTAGTTTCATAACTGAATTTTTTGGGAGTTTCTCAATAAGAAACTGCCATATTTTAATGGCGTTAATTTTATTTCCATTTTTTAAGGCGAAAAGGCCTTTAAAAAATAACGCGTCTATATTATTAGGATTCAATAATAAAATATCTGTTATTAAGCGTTCTATCTCTTTTGTAAAATTAGGTTTTGTAGAGGCAGGTAAAAGTTCTTTAAGTAAAATAAGTTTAAGTTTTATATTATCTGGACTTATTTTAATTGCGGTTTTAAGTGCATTAACTGCTTTTTTACTTTCGTTTAAAACTTTATAGGCATTATATAAACGCAACCAACCATTTAAATCTTCTTTTTTCTTAGTCAAACGATTTGCTAATTGTTTAACCATTTGATCTATTCTGGCATTTTGGTCCTTTTTATTTAGGCTCATCATTTCATTTATTTGTTCGTCATTAATATTAGGATTCATAATAATATTTTTAGATAAATGCTTTTCTAAAATATCATCACTTATGCCAATATTATTGGCAGCAGTTCTGATATTAATTTCTAAATTTTCCATCCATGGATCATTCATTGAAGTGTTTTTGTATAATTTTACCCATATATCAAAAGCTTTTTTTTCATTTCCAATTTGTGATGAAGCCAAACCTGATAAAAAATTTGCTCCGGGATCAGAAGGATTTTCTTCTAATGCTTTAGAAATCAGTTGTTTTGCCTCAGGTGTTATTTGTCCCTTTGCTTGTCTAACAATAGCTTGAGCGAGCAATGATTTTATTTTTGGAGTATTTTTTAAAATTAAAAGACTTTTCAAACTCTCAATTTCAACTTCAATATTTTTTGCTTTTGAAGCAGTCATTGCTAACTCTAAAAGAAGACTTACATCATTAGGATTATTTTGAGATCTTAATTTTAATTGATTAAGCTTTTCCTTATTCTTTTTAATAATTTGATCTTCTAAATTTATTTTTTTTGCAGCGATTTGTTTTGAGACATTAAGCTTATTCATGTCAATGAATGGATTACCAATTTTATAATAAGTAAAAGCGCTTCCTGTGGCTAAAAATAAAAAGGATAAAGCAAATTTTAAAACTCCATTACTTAAAGGTTTTAGTTTAAGCCTATTTGATGAAAAGCTAATTTTAAATTTAGTATTTTGAAAAATATAAAAAATCAAAACTGAACTTATTAAAATTATGAAAATAAATAACATGTATAAAACTTTTTATTTTGATAGATTATTTTTTTATGAACTTAAGCATTAAAATAGTGCCTAAAATTAAAATTAAAAAAGGTAAAAACCATAGTAAAATTGTGTTTGTTTTGAGTGGAGGGTTTAAAAGGATATAATCACCATATCTTCTACTTAAATAGTTATAAATTTCTTTATTATTAAAACCTTTACTAACTTTTTCTTTGATTAAAACTCTTAAATCCTTAGCCAATTCTGAATTAGATTCATCTATACTCTGATTTTGACACACTAAACATCTTATATTTTGAGAAATTTCTCTAGTTTTATCTATTAATTGTTTTTCGTTAAGGCTATTATTTACTGCAAATAATTGCGACTGAGTTATAATTAAAAGAAAAATTATTGATATTATTTTTAAAAATATTTTTTTAATCATTTATTTTGTTATTTTTTAATAAAGTTAGAATTTCATTCTCATATACATCATAAAGTAGTGGCCCAGCGTGCCTAAAGATTATCTTGCCACTATTATTAATGATAAATGTTTCTGGTACACCGTATACCCCCCATTCAATAGCAACTTTACCTTTATCATCTGAACCTATTTTATTATAAGGGTTTCCATAATCTTTTAAAAACATATTAGTGTTTTTAATTTGATCTTTATAAGCAATCCCAACTACAGGAATAATTTTAGATAGTTCTTCGATCATAGGCGCTTCAACTTTACAAGGAGCACACCACGATGCAAAAAAGTTTACAGCAAAAATTTGATCTTCAAAATCAGAAAAGTTTAAATTTATATTCTTTTGACCTTTTAAATTAGGATGAAATTCTTTAATCAAAACTGATGGGATGTTTTTGCCTATCAATTGTGATTTAAGTATTTTTGTATTTTTTGAAAAATATTTAACTTGATATAAAACTAAACCAGAAACCAAAATAATCATCACAAATATGATCAAAGGTAGAACCTTAACAATTTTTAGATTATGTATCATGTGATGGACGATTTCTTTTTATTAAACTAGCACTGATTATAGATATTAACCCACCTAAAGCCATAAAACATGCTCCTCCCCATATCCAGGTTACTAATGGGTTATAATATAAACGAATAAACCAACCTATGTCTTTATTACCGTCACCTAATACTAAATATGTATCCCCAAAAAAATCACTCAATATAGCTGCTTCAGTAGTTTGATTTTGTTGAACAGGATAAAACCTTTTTTCTGGTTTAAGAATGTCAATTATTTTATTATCTTTTAAAAGGCTAAATATTGCAGTTTCCGATTGATAATTGGGTCCATTTATTAGATTTACACTATCAAACTTCAAAGAATTGTCTCCGATAGAAATAACATCACCAATTTTTTTTCTACCATTGAACTCAGTCTTATAGAATTGTTCTCCTGTAACTCCAGCTAAGAAAATAGCTACCCCAAGGTGCGCTATATGCATTCCAATATTATTTTTTAATAAAATAGAAAAAAAGGATTTAGTGTTAATTATTTTAATTTTAGTAGATTTAAACTGGCTTAAGAAGTTAACTAGAACCCCACAAAACAGCCAAACTGATAGAGATCCACATATTATAGAAAATAAGGTAGACCCTTTTATTAATGATAAAAGTAAAACACTTACTGCAGTGATAACAGCTATAAAACTTATCTTTTTTAAAACACGTGACTTTTGATTATTGCCCCAACCTAAAAAAGGGGCAATGGCCATTATTAAAATAACTGGAGCCATAATCGGTGCAAAAGTTGCGTTGTAATACGCTGGTCCAATAGAAATTTTTTCGCCATTTAGTGCATCTAAAAATAACGGGTATAAAGTACCAATTAGGACAGTCGCTGTAGCTGTTGATAAAAATAAATTATTAATTAATAAAGCACTTTCTTTACTCAATAAATTAAACTCTATTTTTTTTTCATGAAACAGATTAGTGCTTCTAAATGTGTATAATATTAAAGGTACACCTGTAGCAATTGCTAAAATTATTAAGATAAAAATTCCTCTTGATGGATCAGATGCAAATGCATGTACAGAAGTAAGTAATCCTGATCTAACAATAAATGTTCCTAACAATGAAAAGGAAAAGGCTAATATTGCTAACAAAATTGTCCAACTAACTAATATGAATTTAGTTTCTAAAAGTCTAACTGAATGTAATAAAGCTGTAGCAATTAACCAAGGCATAAAGGATGCATTCTCGACAGGATCCCAAAACCACCAGCCACCCCAGCCTAATTCATAGTATGCCCACCAACTACCTAAAGCAATGCCAAGCGTCAGAGCAGACCATGCAATTGTTACCCAAGGCCTCATTTGGCTGGCCCATTTTTGATCTATTTTCCCATTAACTAATGCGGCTACAGCAAATGAAAAAGATACAGATAGACCCACATATCCAACGTATAACATAGGTGGATGAAATGCTAATCCTGGATCTTGAAGTAATGGATTTAATCCAGAGCCATCTAGAGGAATATCATTTAATCTTTCAAAAGGATTTGATGTAAATAAAATAAAAGCTAAAAAAGATACTAATATAATGGTCTGCACACCAATTATTGATGATAATAATTGAGGAGAAATATCACCTTTATTTTTTGATATTAAAAAAGTAAAAAAAGATAGGATCAAAACCCATAGCATGAGAGAGCCCTCATGATTTCCCCAGACACCACTGATTTTATAAATTAATGGTTTCAGAGTGTGCGAATTATTTGCCACTATTGATAAAGAAAAATCAGAAGTAATAAAGCTATATAATAAAGTTGAAAAAGAAAAAAATATTAGGATGAAATTTACAAATGATAATTTTTTAAAAAAAACTATTTCTATTTTATTCGTATACAAACTCCAAAACCAAAAACATGTCTGCATTATTGAGCTTATAAAAGTAACAATTAATAAAATATGACCTATTTCAGCAATCAATTTCTTACTTCTCCTTGCCAAACTCCATTTTTTATTAGAGCATCAGCTACTTCGGGCGGCATATAATTCTCATCATGTTTAGCAAGAACTTGGTCAGCAATTAAATTGTTTTCTATAACTTTTCCTTCAGCTACAATGCCTTGACCTTCTCTAAATAAATCAGGAAGGGCGCCATCGTAAATAACTTTTATTACATGTTTTTTATCAGTAATAGTAAAACTTGCCATATCGTTTTTTATGATAACAGAACCTTCTAATACAAGCCCTCCAACTCTAATTGTTTCTTTTATATTGTGAGTTGATCCGTATTTTAATTTTAAATCATTAGGTGAATAAAAATAAACAATATTATCTTTGAGCGCAAACAGGATCAGTTGAGTCGCGGTACCAAGAATTATTAAAATCACAGCCAAAATTATCAGACGTTTATATTTGGGTTTCATTTGTTTAATATAATCATTCTTAAAATCAATTTTCTAATTCTTCTAATTTTTGCAGCAACTTTTTAGCTTTTCTGGATAGATAAATAGAGTAAATAGTAATAAAGGATAAAAGAAAAAAAGTTAAGAAATAACATGGCCATATATATATATTATAGCCACCCATAAACCAAAATTCATTTATCATCGCATTAGCCTAACCTTGAAATTTCATTTAGATTTGACTTTAAAATTAAAGCCTCACATTTTTTTTGGATTAATTTGGTTTTTACATTTAAGATTATAATGTACGATGAAAGTGTACTAAATCCAACGATCATTAAAATTAATGGCAGAAGCATTTGTCCATCTATAGAAGGACCGTTAAGCTTTAATATACTAGAGGGTTGATGTAGAGTGTGCCACCAATCCACAGAAAATTTAACAATAGGTAGATTAATAATTCCAACTATAGCCAAAACTGAAGCTGACTTTGATCCGTCAATCTTTCTTTCAAAAGCATTCGATAACAGAAAATAACCGATATAAAACAAGAAGAGAATTAGCATTGATGTAAGTCGTGCGTCCCATACCCACCAGGTTCCCCACATCGGTTTTCCCCATAATGAACCTGTTATTAAAGTTAAAAATGCAAATGTAGTTCCAATAGGAACTATAGAACGAGAAATTAAATCGGCTAAAGGATGTTTCCAAACTAGGTAAAAAATGGATGAAACAGCAAGAAATAAATATAATGCAGAAGCTAGCCACGCTGATGGTACATGGACATACATAATTCTCACTGCATGACCTTGTTGATAATCCTTTGGGCTATCTAGAAGACCAAAATATAATCCCAAAGCAATGCTAGTTATTGATATCACAGCTAAATAAGGTTGTAATTTATCTGTAATTCTATTAAATCGATTTGGATTTGCTAGCCAATCAAACATATAAGCTGATCTTTCTTAAAATAATATAGATTTTACTAACTATTATCATATATTTTTCTTAAGTAAACTTTCTTACCGACTTATTGCTATTCTAATCAAAACAGCAGCAATAAAGGGAGATATAACTAGGTATATTAGGCTAAAAGCTATTAATAACATTAAATGTGACAACGGTGAATTACCATTAATAATAGCTTCATTAATACTCACTCCAAATATTAAAATAGGTACTATTAAAGGTAAGATTAATACAGGTAACAATATTGCACCTTTTTTAGCACCTAAAATTAAAGCAGCCCCAATAATGCCTATTAAAGATATGCTTAACCCTCCAATTGACATACTCAAAATTATCCATGGAATTTGATTGAAATCTAAATCAAGAAGTATAACAAATATAGGAGAACTGATTATTAAAGGTATTATAACAATTAACCAATGAGAAATACTCTTGGCTAAAAGTATAAGTTCTAATGGGAGTGGTGTTGTAGCTATTTGATCTAACCAACCACTTTCAAAATCATTTTTTAACATTTTATCTAATGATGGAATGATGGCTAAAATCAAAGCAATCCAGAGTACTGCATTAGATACTATATTTAATTTATCTTGAGCAGGCCCAATTCCCATTGGAAATAAAATTATAATTATAAGCATAAATCCAAAAATAGATATAATATCTGATAGTGAACGTGAATTAATTAATATATCTCTTTTAATATGAGTGAAAAAAAGGCTAGTCCAATTTGAATGAATATAATTTATGTTACTCATGATCAGTTAACTCATTTTATCTAAATTAAGAGAATTATATTTTATTTTAAATTTCTGTTTGTCATGAGTAGCAATTAAAATTGATCCTTTGATTTTTACAAATTTTGAAATTAAATTTTGGAATAAATTAAAACTTAAATAATCTAATTCATTAGTAGGTTCGTCTAAAATCCAAAACTCCACAGGATTTATAAAAGAAAAATATAGTCTTGCTAATGCTGCTCTTTTTTTTAATCCGTCCGAACATTGTGAGATTGGTATATCCATATACTTATCCATTTCAACACTTTTTAAAGCCATTATTAAATCATCTTTATTTGCTACCCATCCTTTAATCATAACCCAAGATCTTAGATTTTCGATTACAGTAAGCTCATTAGACAAGCCATTTTTAACATTTATAAAAATTAGTTTCTGAAGCCATTGTTCTTTATCAATAAAAATGCTGCATCCATTATTTGTGATTTGGCCACTTTCGAGAGATGTTAAACCTGCAATTACTCTAAGTAGCGTAGATTTTCCAGATCCATTTTTACCATTAATTATTGTTAAACTAGAGCTTTGTATTTTAGTATTGAAATCCAAAAATACAAACTTTGATCCTCTCTGTACTTTTATATTTTTTAACGCAAGCATATGTAACTCAAATAAAATTTTTATTTTTTGACAAGATATCTCTAAAATTACTTAACAAATTAAAAGAATTTAAAATGTGTCTATTAAAATCAATCAAGTAATAGTATACATATAAAATAGTTCTCGATAAATCTTAAATTATGCTTAACCATATTAAAGCTGTAATTAAATTTTTTTATTGAATTTAATTAATGATCTTAGATATTTTAGAATGAATTGAATACTAGTTATTTTAACCTTCGAATGGATTGTAAAATGAGTGAAGGTCCTTTAAAGAATATTAGAATTATTGACGCTTCCTCAATACTCATGGTTCCATATTGCACTCGATTGCTAGCAGATATGGGAGCTGAGGTAATAAAGGTTGAGACAATAGAAGGTGATAACACAAGATTTATTGGGCCAGCTAAGAATGAAGGTATGGCAGCTGTTTACCTAAGTATTAATAGAAACAAAAAAAGTATTTGTATAGACATAAAGTCCCAAGAAGGGCAATCAATCATCAATAAATTAATTAAAACTTCTGATGTTTTTGTATCAAATATAAGAAAGGCTGCTTTAAAAAGGATTGGCTTAACTCATTCAAACTTTATAAAGATTAACCCTAAAATAATTACAGCAAATGCAGTGGGTTTTTCATCTAAAGGTGCTTATGCTGGTCTACCTGCTTTCGATGATACAATTCAAGCTATTAGTGGAATGGCAGCTTTTCAAGAGGCTTATTCTTCTCAGCCAAGTTATACGGCTGGTGCAACTGCAGATAAGGTTACTGGTTTAATGCTTGGAATGGCTATCATCGCAGCTTTGTTTAAAAGTACTAAAAGTGGGAAAGGGAGTGAAATAGAAGTGCCTATGATGGAAACTATGGTAGATTTTACTCTTGTTGAACATCTATATGGTTATAATTTTATTCCTCCAAAAGGGCCACCAATTTATCCTAGACAATCTTCACCAAATAGAAGGCCTTTTAAAACCTTAGACGGCTATATTGCTGTAATGCCATATAATGATAATCAGTGGCTAAGATTTTTTAAAATGATCAATAAGGAGGATATCTTAGATAATAAAAAATTTTCATCATTAAATGCTAGAAATGAAAATATTGATCTTTTGTATTCTTTGCTTTCAGATGAATTAAAAAAAAATACAACTAATTACTGGATTGATAATTTAAAAAAAAATGATATTCCAGCAATGAATGTTAATACCCCTGAAAGTCTTTTCGAAGATGAACACCTAAAAAGCACCCAGTTTTTTAAAGTTAACAGTCACCCAACAGAAGGGAAGTTATTATACACATCTTTCCCAGTAAATTTTAATGAGGATGATGACAGTAAAACTAAACATGCTCCAAACTTAGGAGAGCATACTAAAGATATATTATACGAATTAGGATATACAAACACAGATTTGAAAAAATTAGCTTCTGAAGGTATTATTAAATTCAAAGATAAAAAATAGGAGTGAATGTGAATATAAAAAATGTGGGTTTTATTGGCCTTGGAGCGATGGGTTCTGCCATGGCACCACTAATTGTTCAAGCAGGATATAAAGTTTTAGGTTACGATATAAGCTCTAAAATAGATAAGGCATCAGGAGTATCCCAAGTTGATAATTTAGAGAGTTTAAAAAGTATGGACGTTATAATTTTTATGCTTCCTAATGGAAAGATTGTATCTGATGTAACTCATGAATTATTAACATTAGGAATACATTCTATTTTAATTGATATGTCATCAAGTGATCCAAGGGAGACTAAAGCGCTAGGTGAAATGCTTAAAAATAATAGCATTAAACTCATTGATGCACCTGTGTCAGGCGGTGTAAGTAGAGCAAAGACAGGTGAGTTAATGATTATGACAGGTGGAGATGAGGATGAAATTAATTTAGTAAAGGATCTTTTATCCGTCATGGGACAAGTTCAGATTGCTGGTCCATTAGGTTCAGGGCATGCAATTAAAGCATTAAATAATTATGTTTCTGCGGCAGGGTTAATTGCTAGCTTTGAAGCATTAGCAACAGCTAGATCATTTGGAATTAACCCAGATAACTTCTTAAAAATTATTAATGGTGCCACTGGTAAAAATAATACCACGGAAGTTAAATTAAATAAATTTGTAGTTTCTGAAAAGTTTAACTCAGGTTTTGCTCTTGATTTAATGGTTAAAGATGTATCCATTGCTAACAGTTTAATTAAAGAGATGGCTTCAGATAATCCATTATCAGAAAATGTTTCTCAATATTTAAAAGATTCGTTAGAAAAACTTGGGAATAACCCAGATCATACTGAGGTTTATAAAGTTCTCAAAAATAACTAAAATAATATCTTGTCTTTTTTAATATGTAGCTTGCAGATTAAGTTCTAATATGATGCACAATAATTTGTTAAATTATTTTTTCATTTGAAGTTGAGAAATTGTTGTAGTGCTAGTGTTTAACTCTAAACTCATCTTAAACTCAATTAAAGACG